>NZ_NHNZ01000194.1:0-60333 GCF_002727095.1 Halorubrum sp. C191
GTGCGCTTCGACCTCCACGGGACGGGCGGGGCAGAACCGGCGCTGGCGGAGTCTGTCGCAGTGATTTATGAGCCCGCGGAATGAATGAAAGTGACATGTCACCGATCGCCGACGCGATCCTCGCGTTCGACGGGCCCGCGCCCCGGGTCGTCGCCGATCTCCGGAGCGTGTCGTTCGAGGTCGAACACGTCCGCGAGGACGTGGAGGACCGCTACTCGGACGCCGACCTCGACGAGGCGTACCAGCTGGTGATGTCGAACCAGATCACGGGCGACGACTTCAAGCGCCTCGTGGGGAAGAGTCGGTACGCTGCGCAGACGCTGTTCTTCGACGACCTGGTGGTGTTCCTCTTCCCGTCGAACCGATACGACGCGGTGTTCGCGTCGTTCGACTACGACGAGTCCTTCCCGGTGAACGAGCTGGTGAGCGCGGTCTCTGAGGCGACGACCGAGTGACCGCGCGGCGGAACCGGTTCCCGGGCGTTAGCGGTCGGGGTTTTCGAGGTGATAGAGGAGGTCGTACTCGCCGACGTTCTCGCCGGTTTCGAGGACCTCGCTCAGCACGCGCTCGTGCTCCTCGTCGATGTCGTGGGACGACTCCTCGTACGCCTCGTAGACCGCGTCGATGTCCTCGGCTTTCATATAGTAAACGAGGTAGTCCCCGTCGTCGGCGTGCTCGACGAACGCGGTCTCGGAGTACATCCCTTCGTTGCGCAGGGTTTCAACCGCCTCGGACTCTCGATCCCGAATCTCTCGCGCCCACGCTTCGAGCCGCTCGGTCGCTCCGGACTCGATCCGCTGTTTCGTGAGGACGACGTCGACCATACGGCCGGGTCGCGCCCGTTTCACCTAACGGTTGTCCGCCTTTGTTAACTGTTGGCACGCTCTCGGACGGCGGGAGTCAGTCCTCCTCCGGGTCCTCGCCGCGCGCCCGCTTGTACATCGCGAGCGCCTCCTCGCGGCGCTCCGAGTGGTCGACGATCGGCGCGGGATACGCCGGGGCCGCGTTCGCGCGCTGTGTCGGCGACAGCTCGTGCCACTCGTGGATGAGGTCGGGCTCGACGCCGCGCAGTTCGGGGACGTACGCCGTGATGTACTCCGCGTCGGGGTCGTATCGCTCGCCCTGCGTCATGGGATTGAAGATGCGGAAGTACGGCTGCGCGTCGGTCCCCGTCGAGGCTGCCCACTGCCAGCCGCCGTTGTCGTTCGCGGTGTCGTGGTCGGCCAGCCGCTCGCGGAAGTGGTGGTAGCCGTGCCGCCAGTCCGCGAGCAGGTCCTTCGTGAGGAAGGAGGCGACGATCATCCGCACGCGGTTGTGCATGAACGCCTCCTCGCGCAGCTGGCGCATCCCGGCGTCGACGATGGGATATCCCGTCTCGCCGCGCTTCCACGCCGCGATCTCGTCGGGGTCGTCGCGCCAGTCGATCCCCTCCTCGTACTCCTTGTAGTTCGCCGTCACCACCTCGGGGTTGTGGAAGAGGACCTGCGTGTAGAACTCCCGCCACGCCAGCTGCTGTTGGAACTCCTCGACCTGCTCGGGGGCGTCGTCGGGCCGCGCGTCCGACGCCGCCTCGGCCATCGCCTCCTCGGTCGCCGCGTACGCCTCGCGGACGCCGATCTCCCCGTACTTGAGGAAGGTCGACAGCCGCGAGGTCGCGTCCTCGGCGGGGTAGTCGCGCTCGGCCTCGTAGGCGAACACCGCCTCGTCGAGGAAGTCGGAGAGGCGCTCGCGCGCGGCAGCGGTCCCCGCCGGCCCGACATCGGCGTCCGGCTCGGCGAAGCCGAGGTCGGCGGGCGTCGGGAGGTCGCCCACCGTGGCGACGGGGAGCGCGTCGACGCCGGCGTCGGCCACCGTCGCGTCGCCCGCGTCGGTCCCGTCGATAGCGTCGACCGCGTCCGTCAGTCGGTCGGCGGCGGCGAGCGCAGCGCCGGTCGGCGCGGAAAGGGGGTCGTCCTTCGCGCGGTCGGTCCACTTCTTCCAGTAGTAGCTGTACACGGAGTACGGGTCCCCGGCGTTCGTCCGGATCGCGTCGGGGTCGTGGAGGACCGCGTCGTGGTGGGCCTCTCGCGCGACGCCGGCCGCGTCGAGCGCGCGTCGAACCCCGGCGTCGCGCTCGCGGGCGAGCCCCGAGTAGTCGCGGTTCCAGACGACGCGCTCGGCGCCGAGCGCCTCGGCGAGGCGCGGGAGCAGCGCTTCAGGGTCCCCGTGCGCGACGATCAGGTCGCTCCCGCGCTCGCGGTACGCCTCGCGGAGCGCCGCGAGCCCGTCGAGCAGGCGGCGGACCCGCACGTCGCTCGCGTGGTCGAGCACGTCGGGGTCGAAGACGAAGACGGGCGCGGCGGGCCCCTGGTCGGCGTCTTCGCTCGCGTCTCCGTCGCCGGCCCCCGCGGCGGCCGCTAAGCCGACGTTGTCCGCGACTCTGAGGTCCCGTCGGTGCCAGAACAGCTCCATGGGATCCGCACGGACGCGTCCACCGTGAAACCACCGGGACCGGCGGAGGCTTGACTGGCTCCGAGCAGGTCCTATCGGGCGTCCGCGTCGGCCCCCGTGAGCGATTCGAGCAGTCGCACGGCCGGCGCTTTCGCCAGCGGGTCGTTCCCGTTCCCGCAGTGGGGCGACTGGACGCAGGCGGGGCAGCCACCCTCGCAGCCGCAGGTGTCGATCAGACGCGCGGTTCGGGTCATCAGCTCCTCGATCCGCCGGTGGCCGCGGCGCGTGAGTCCGACGCCGCCGGGGTAGCCGTCGTAGACGAACACCGCCGGCCCCTCAGTGTGCGGGTGGTGGGGCGTCGAGATCCCCCCCACGTCGGCCCGGTCGCACAGCAGGTGGAAAGGGAACAGCGAGATGATCCCGTGTTCGGCGGCGTGGATCCCGCCGTTGAACGCGTACTCGCCGCCCGGGATCGGCTCGCCGTCGACATCGACGCCCGAATCGGGCGCACCTCCGTCGGCGCTGACCTCGGGATCTCCGGCGTCCCCATCGTCGAGCGCGTCGCCGAGTCGCCGCATCTCGCGCTCGACGTCCGCGGGCACAGGGAAGTACAACGACTTCGTCCGTAGCGTCGTCTCCGGGAGGTCGAGCGTCGACTCGCCGAGCGACTCCCCGGTCGCCGCGTCCTTCCGCACGAACCCCGTGATCTGCTCGGTCACCGTGACGTCCGCGAACCGGACGGGCACGTCGGGGCGCGCCGAGAGCGCCCGCTCGTCGAGGTCCTCGTTCACGACGATGTCCTTGTCGGAGCGCACCTGCGTGTAGTAGTCCGCCCACGACTGCTGGAGCTCGGCCACGTCGCGGTCGAGGTCCAGCTCGACCACCTCGTAGGTGCGGCCCTGCTGGTGGTAGATCGCGCCCGGGTGGGCGTCGCGGAGCGCGTCCGCGAAGCCGAGCGTCGCGACCGTCTCGCCGCTCGACCGCTCGATCAGCGATATCTCGCGCTCCTCGGCCGTGCGGAGGTTCACGGACTGCTGGGGGCTTCCGTCGCCGGCGTGGACCCAGCGCGTGCCCTTCGCGGCCTCGCGCCGTTCGAGGGCGCCCGCCTCGGTCAGGCCGGCGACGACGCCCGGGAACGTGTCGCCGAAGAAGCGCTCGTCGTCTGGAGAGAGCCAGTTCTCGTCGGCCGCGCAGGCGACGTGGCCGGGCATGAGCTGCCCGTTCTCCGGGTCGCAGATCGCGTCCTCCGGCGGCGCGTCGAAGAAGTCGCTCGGGTTGCGCATCAGGTACTGGTCGAGCTGGTCCTCGCCCCCGACCATGACGACCGTGGCCGGGTCGTCGCCGCGACCGGCCCGCCCCGCGCGCTGGTGCGCGGACATCCGCGTGCCGGGGTAGCCGTCCAGCACCACGGCGTCGAGCCCGCCCACGTCGACGCCGAGTTCGAGGGCGCTCGTCGACCAGACGCCGCGGAGGTCGCCCGCGTGGAGGTCGGCCTCGATCTCGCGGCGTCGGTCGTCGGTGAGCGCCGCCTGGTACGCGCCGACCTTCCCTGCGAGGTCGCGCTCCCCCCGCTCGCGGAGGTCGCTCGCGCTGTCGGTCGCGTACTGCTCGGCGGTCTGGCGGGCGCGGGTGAACGCGAGCGTCTGCTGGCCCGCCGTGACGAGGTCGACGAAGAGGCGCTTGCTCTCCGTGTGGCTCGACTTCCGGCGGCCGCTGCCGCGCTCCTGCCAGTCGTCGTCGTACTCGGGCGGGTTCCACAGCACCCAGTCGCGCGGCCCGCGCCCCGAGGTGTCCTCGTCGACGAGGGCGATCCCGTCGGGGTCGCGGCCGGTAACGGTCGCGACGTGGTCGACGGGGTTGTTGATCGTCGCCGAGCAGCAGACGAACTGCGGCGCGGAGCCGAATCGCTCGCAGGTTCGCGCGAGCCGGCGGAGGGTCAGCGCGACCTGCGAGCCGAA
This sequence comes from Halorubrum sp. C191, assembly GCF_002727095.1. NCBI lineage: Archaea > Methanobacteriati > Methanobacteriota > Halobacteria > Halobacteriales > Haloferacaceae > Halorubrum > Halorubrum sp. C191. Next base: position 4,389 of record NZ_NHNZ01000194.1, read on the forward strand.
CACGCCGCGGTAGCTGTGGACCTCGTCGATTACGACGTGCTCCAGCGAGGAGAAGAACCAGTCCCACAGGCGCCCCGCGTACGGGAGCAGCGCGTAGTGGAGCATGTCCGGGTTCGAGAGGAGGACGGTTGGGCGGCGGTCGCGCACGTCGCGCTTCTCCGCCCGCGAGAGCCGCCCGGTGTACGAGTCGACCGACACGCGGCTGCCGAAGCCGAGGTCGGCCGCGAGCTCGGACAGCGACTCCTCCTGGTCGGCTATCAGCGCGTTCTGCGGGCCGATGTACAGCGTGCGCCCGCCGTGGTCCATCGCGGCCTCGAACGCCGGGACGGTGTACGCGAGCGACTTGCCGCTGGCCGTCTCGGTCGCGAGCACGACATCGTCGCCGTCGCGGACCGCGCCGATGGCGTCGGCCTGATGCCGGTAGAGCCGCTCGATGCCGCGGTCCGCGAGCGCGTCGGCGAGCCGCGGTTCGAGGTCGACATCGGCGAACTCCGGCTCGCGCGCCGGGAGCCGCCGTTGGTCGGCGATCTGTCCCTCGTAGAAGGGGCGGTCTCGCAGCCACTCGATGGCGTCGTCCACGGTTACGATACCCTCGGGTCGGCGGGGCCTAACGGTTGCGGTGGCACCGAGGAGAGTGCGGTGTCGACCGGGCGGTTGCGGGAACGCTGTGGCGGCCAGTCGCCCGCAGGAGCGCCGTGCCGCTCAGTCGTCCGCGGGCGATCGCTCGGGCCCGCCGTCGGTCGGTGAGAGGTCGACCGCCGGCTCCGCGGGGCCCTCGCGGGCGAGCGGCGGCCAGCGGACCTCGGTCGCGATCGGCTGGTCGAGGTCGACCCGCATCCGGAGGTCGCCGCGCCGCTCGACGACTTCGAAGCCGACCGTCCGGTAGACGCTCCGCGCGGGGCGGTTCCCGGTCTCGACGTGGAGTTCGATCCCGTCGCGGCCGGCGGCCGCGGCGTTGGCGATCACGTGACGGCACAGCTCCGTCCCGACGCCGCGGTCCTGCGCGTCCGGGTGGACGAAGACGGCGAGTTCGGGGGTGTCGGCGTCGGTCGGGGTGTACATCGCGTGGCCGAACAGTTCGCCGTCCCGCTCGGCGACGACGTTGTTCCCCTCCGACAGCATGGATCGGATCCAGTCGACGCGCCGGCGCCGGCTCACCGGCGGGAGCCCCTGCGCGCGGTGGGGGCGGCCGAACCGCTCGTACATCTCTGCGAGGAACGGCTCGTCCGCGTCGGTCGCGGGCCGGATCGTCCAGCGCGCGCCCTCCTTGTCGACGAAGCGCGGACACCGCGGCGGGCAGTGCGGCGTCCCCTCGCACTCGCTCCCGTCCCAGCCGTCGCAAGCGGCGCTCGCGGTACCGGAGGTCATGTATCAACGTTGGCGTCGGGTCGTGTTATATGGTGACAACGACTTTCACAGCGTGAGAATCGGTAACGGAGTCGGCGTCGGCCGCAACGTGGTCGGATCGGGGGTTACTCCCGGATCAGCACGATCCCCTCGCGGAACACGACGTGGTTCGGGAGGACGTGCTCCTCGCCGTCGGTCTCGATGTGGGTGACGAAGAGGTCGACCTCCTGAACGACGCCGCGCTCGCCGGCGACGCGGACCTCGTCGCCGATGCTGTACGGCTGTCGGAGCAGGAGAAAGACGCCGGCGGCGGCCGACGCGACGAGGTCTTTCGTCGCGAGCGCGGCGAACAGCACCACCGCAAACGCGTACGCCGCGAGCAGCACGATGAGCGCGAGCGTCTGAACGCCCACCTGTCCGAGGGCGATGAGCGCGGCGACGTAGACGACGCTGTAGTTCACGACCGTCGGGAGGACGCCGAGTTCGGGGAGCTTGATCCCCCGGAGGCGCTCGGCGACGAGCAGCTCCGCCTTGTCGCCGACGACGACGCCGACGATGACGACGACGGCGGCGACGAACAGCCGCGGGAGGAAGGCGGCGACGCCGGACCAGAACTGTTCGAGGTAGTTCACGTCTGCGACCGTGAGGGCGACGATGACCGCGACGGCGACGATGAAGTAGCTCGACAGCTGCGCCAAGATCCGCACCGTCGAGGTGTCGAACTCGCGGGCCGTCCGCTCGAAGGTGGTCCCCTCGATCACCTCGGGGACGCCCGCCCGGCGGAGCAGCCGGCGGTTGATCACGCCGGTGAGGTACGCCAGCGCGAGACCGAAGAGGAGCACCGCCAGCGCCAGCCAGATCCGGTACCGCACGTTCAGGAGGAACTCTGGGACGGTGATCTGGACCGCGGACATGAGTCAGTACTCCTCCGGATCGATCTCCAAGACGAGTTCGCCCGCCTTGAACGCCCGGACGAGCCCGTCCGACTCGGAGAGGACGATCGCGGTCGAGTTGGTGTCGCGGGTGATCGCGGCTCCGGACATGTGGCGCGCGCCGAGGCCCTTCGGGATGTCGACCCCCTCGGCAGCGGGTTCGAGGTAACGGTACGCCGAGACGATCTTCCCGGAGTCGGAGACGACGAACGCGCCGTCCAGCCGCGAGAACTCCTTGAGCATGACGTTCACGATTGGGTCGCCGACGTGGACGTGGCTCTTCTCGAATGGGTTGTACGACAGCGGCCGCGACTTGTTCATCACCTTCCCCGCGTCGCCGACGACGAACAGCGCGCCCACCGGCTTCCCCTTTTGTCCCTTCTGACCGAGTTCGATCGCGACCTCGAACACGTCGCGGATCACGCTCGGCTCGGCGCGGGAGTTGGCGAACAGGTCGAAGATGCCGGTGTGGATACTCTCGTCGACGGTGACCCGGACGACCGCGTCCGAGCCGCCCTCGAAGACGGAGGCGACGCACGCGACCTCGTCGCCCTCGGAGACGAGGTCCGCGTCCATCGCGCCCTCGATGCCGAACCGGATCCGGTCTTTCACGTTGTCGAAGGGGAGCGGGAGATCGACGAACGTCTCAGCGTCGACGTCGTTGTCGGGCGCGACGACGACGACCTCGCTCCCGCCGTTCGCGAACCGCTCGTAGAAGGAGCTCGTCGGAGAGAACAGCAGCGCGGCGTCGACGTCAGCGACGAGGTCCGCTAGGTGGTCGGTGAGCGAGTCCATTGACGCAACTGACACGAGGAATCCGTATAGTCGTTGCGTCGGCGTCGTGCGTGCGTCTGACGCCGAGCGAGAGTGGCGGCGCGATCCGGAGCGAAGCGGCCAGCGGGGCGCGGTCCGGAACGAAGCGGCCGCTGGTGCGGGCCCGAACCAGGTCAGTCGTCGGCGGCCGCGGCCGGCTCCGTCGCGCTCGGCGTCGGTCGGTCGCGGATCAGGTCCGCCGCCCGCTCGGCGACGGCGATCGTCGGGGCGTTCGTGTTGCCGCCGACGAGCGTGGGCATCACGCTCGCGTCGACGACGCGGAGCCCCTCGACGCCGTGAACCCGAAGCTCCTCGTCCACGACCGCCGCCTCGTCGTCCCCCATCGCGCACGTGCCGACGGGGTGGTACACGGTGTGACACGTGTCGCGGACGTGCCGGGCGATCGCCTCGTCGGTCTCGGCGTCCTCGCCGGGCCACACCTCGCGCCCGACGTGCCCGGCGAGCGCGTCCTGCCGGGCGATCTCGCGGGCGCGCTTGACCCCGTCCACGAGCGTTTCGAGGTCCGCGTCCGCGTCGAGGTAGTTCGGGTCGATGATAGGGTCGTCGAACGGGTCGGCGGAGCGAAGCGTGACGCGCCCGCGGCTCTCCGGCCGGAGTTGCGTCGCGCCGATCGACAGCCCCCGCCCGGTCTCGGGGTTCGCGAAGCCGTGGTCCATGAAGTACGAGGGAGCGAAGTGGAACTGGAGGTCGGGCCGGGAATCGGCGCCGTCGGTGCGGACGAACCCGCCGGCCTCGGCGACGTTGGAGGTCAGCTTCCCGCGCTTGCGGAGGAACCAGTTGAAGACGTCCAGCAGGCCGCCGGCGTCGTCGAGCGTGCTGATGTCGCCGTCGGTCTCGTAGACGGTGAACGCGAACAGGTGATCTTGGAGGTTCCGACCGACGCCGGGCGACGCCGTCTCGACATCGATGCCGTGGTCCGCGAGGTGGTCTGGGTCGCCCACGCCCGAGAGCATGAGGAGCTGCGGGGAGTTGACCGCGCCGGCGCTGAGGAGGACCTCCTCGGCGGCCCCCGCGGACCGGCTCTGATCGTCCTGGCTGTACTGAACTCCCGTCGCGCGACCGTCCTCGATGGTCACCTCGGTCACCTGCGCGCCGGTCTCGGCAGTGAGGTTCGGTCGGTCGAGGGCGGGCTTGAGGTACGCGTCGGCGGCGCTGTGGCGTTCCCCGTTCTTCTGCGTGACGTGGTACATCCCCACGCCCTCCTGTGCCGCCCCGTTGAAGTCGTCCGTGCGGTCGTAGCCCGCCTGCGCGGCGGCGTCGACAAACGCCTGGGAGACCGGTCGCGGCGAGGACTGGTCCGTCACGTTGAGCGGCCCCGCGGACCCGTGGTAGGGCGATCCCGACGGCGTGAACGTCTCCGCCCGCTTGAAGTACTCCAGCATGGTCTCGTACCCCCAGCCGTTGTTGCCGAGGGCCGCCCAGTCGTCGTAGTCCGACGGGTGGCCGCGGATGTAGATCATCGCGTTCGTGGAGGAGCACCCGCCGAGCGTCTTACCGCGCGGCCAGTAGAGCCGTCGACCGCCGCAGCCGTCCTGCGGCTCGGTGTAGTACTCCCAGTCCGCGTCGCTCTCGAACAGCTCCGGAAAGCCCGCCGGGATCCGCATGTTCCGGTCGTCGTCGGGTGTGCCCGCTTCGAGGAGCAGCACGCTCCTGTCCGGGTCCGCGGTGAGTCGGTTCGCGAGGACGCAGCCCGCAGAGCCCGCCCCGACGACGACGAAGTCGTATTCCGTGTCTGTCATAGACTAGCATGTGAGAGACTAGTATTTAAACGGATCAGCGACTACGAGGTCGCTCGGGTCACGCCGAATATGACTGGACAGACCGGGGTCGAAGCCGACGGGGCCGCGCGTCAGTGCGTCGTCCACCCGCCGTCGATCGAGAGGTTGACTCCGGTGATGTACGAGGCCTTGTCCGAGACGAGGAACGCCGCCGGTTCTGCGATCTCTTCCGGTTCGGCGATGCGGCCGATCGGCGTCTGACTGAGGACGAACTCGTAGAAAGAGTCGTCATTAAGCTCTGACGCAGTCATCTCGGTCTCGACGAAGCCGGGACAGATGCTGTTCACCCGGACGCCGGCGTCGGCGTAATCGACGGCCGTTGTTCGGGTGAAGTTGACGACAGCGCCCTTCGCGGTCGCGTACGCGGCCGTCTGCGGTCCCCCGACCAGTCCGAACACCGACGCGACGTTGAGGACCGCCCCCGAGGACTCGCGCAGGTACGGCATGGCTGCTCGCGTCCCGTAGATGACGCCGTTGAGATTGACCTCTAACAACTTGTGCCAGTCCTCGAGCGACGTCTCCTCGACCGTTCCAGTGAGCCCGATCCCGGCATTGTTCACGAGGATGTCCAACCCGCCGTGTTCCTCGACCGTCTGTTCGACCAGCGATTCGACGGATTCGTACGACGAGACGTCGCACTGGACGAACGAACAGCCGAGCTCCTCGGCGGTCTCTCGTCCCGCCTCCTCGGTCCGGTTCGCGATCACGACCGACGCCCCTTGATCGACGAACTCCGCAGCGATGGCCTTCCCGATGCCGGCCGAGCCGCCGGTGACGATAGCGGTCTTTCCGTCGAGCATATTTACTCGTTTGTGTGTATATTTTGTATTTCTTTCGGAATGTTGATACTGATATGTACTTCCCTCGTTTCGTTGTACCGGGAATCCGCCGGGCGTTTGAAGTCCGCTACGACCGTACCAACGGGTTTAAACGCGCGATAACGGCCGCGTACGGAGTACGAACGTCGGAGGGCCGTCGGCGCCTAACGCGTCCGAGCGGGCCGCGGCGGCGTCGGCGCACACCGCGCGCCGTTCGACGGCGTTATGCCTCGCTGCCAGAATCGTTATCCGTGAACATCAACACCGTCCGAGACTCCTGGACGAACCGGACGGGCGAATACTCGCCGGCGTACTACGCCCACCGCGGGCCGAACAAGACGAGCGAGCTGATCCGTGAGGGCCTCGACGCGCGCCTCGACCGCGACGCGGCCGTCCTCGAGCTGGGGTGCGGGTCGGGCCGGCACCTCGACCACCTCGCAACCCACGGCTTCGAGGACCTCTCTGGCGTCGACATCAACCCCGGGGCGTTCGACGAGATGCGGGACGCCTACCCCGAGCTCGCCGCCGACGGGACCTTTCACTGCGGCGCGATAGAGGACGTGGTCGGCGGGTTTGACGACGGCGCGTTCGACGCGGTGTTCTCGGTCGAGACGCTACAACACCTCCATCCGGACGCCGAGCCGGCCTTCGAGGAGATAGCGCGGATCACCGACGAGCTTCTGATCACGGCCGAGATCGAGGCCCCGACGCAGGGGTCGGCGTCAGCTCCGCCGGACGTGAACTACGTCGACGAGGGGACGCCGCTGTTCTACCGGGACTGGGGCGAGGTGTTCACCTCGCTCGGGCTCGTCGAGGTCGACGTCACCCGCGGGAAGCGAGACACCACGCGGACCTTCCGCGCGTCCCGTTGACAGACGCCCGTTCCTGACGCGGTGTGAGCGCGACCGGCGGTCTCCCGCGCGACTTTTACCCGCGAGCCGACAACTCCGGACACATGGCGACTCGCGAGGCCCTCTGGGGGTACCGGAACCGGTTCGGCGACGCCTTCGGGCGCACCTACTTCCGGCGGTTCGGTCCCGGCGTCGTCTCCAGCGTCGGGATCGGGACGTACCTCGGCGACCCGACGCCCGCGGTCGACGAGGCCTCGCGCGAGTCGATCGAGCTGGCGCTCCGGTCCGGCGTGAACCACGTGGACACCGCGGCCAACTACCGCTGCGGCCGCGCCGAGCGCGTCGTCGGCGAGGCGCTCCGGGACGCCCCCCTCGACCGGGAGTCGGTGGTCGTCGCCACGAAGGGCGGCTTCCTCCCGTTCGACGGCGAGCGACCGAGCGACCCGAGCGCGTACGTCCGCGAGCGCTTCGTCGAGCCGGGGATCGTCGACCCCGACGACCTCGCGAACGGGGCGCACGCGATGACCCCCGACTTCCTGGAGTGGTCGCTCGACCGCTCGCTCGACCGGCTCGGCCTCGACGCGGTCGACTGCTTCTACGTCCACAACCCCGAGACGCAGCTCGCTGTCAGGTCGCGTGGCGACGTGTACGACGCGCTCGAAGCCGCGTTCGAGGCGCTCGAACGCCGGCGCGCCGCGGGCGACGTCGGGGCTTACGGCGTCGCGACGTGGGACGCGTTCCGCGTTGCGGAGGACGGCGACCGGTACCTCTCGCTCGCGGAGGTGCTCTCGCGGGCCGAGGCCGCCGGCGAGGCGGTCAGCCCCGACGACGACCACGGGCTCGCGGCGGTCCAGCTCCCCTTCAACGTCGCGATGGCGGACGCGTTCACCCGGCGGAACCACCGCGCGCCGTCCGAGGGTGACGCGGACGGGCCCGTCTCGGCGCTCTCGTTCGCCCACGAGGCCGGGCTCTCTGTGGTGACGAGCGCGAGCATCGGACAGGGAGACCTCGCGGTCGAGGGCGCGGTCCCGCCCGACGTCGACGCGACGCTCGCCGGGGAGACGCCGGCCCAGCGCGCGCTCAACTTCGCGCGGAGCGCACCGGGCGTCACCTCGTCGCTCGTCGGCACGACCGACCCCGACCACGTCCGCGAGAACGTCGCCGCCGGCACCTTCGACCCGCTGGGCGCGTCGGCGTTCGACGCCGTCTTCGAGTGACCGCGGACGACGACCGGCCCCAAAAGAGGTTTACCCGGACCGACGGTATCGCCTCCTATGTCCCCCACCCGACGAGCCCTCCTCCGCGGCGGCGCCATCGGCGCTATCGCCGCGCTCGCCGGCTGCTCCGGCGCGGACGGCACAGGATCGGAGTCGGTCCGACGGCAGGTCTCCGGGACGGACACGGACCCGACCGTCCTGAAGCCGCGGAACCCGAGCGGCGACCCGGTCCTCCTCGACGGGAGCGCGACCAACGGCGCCGGAGAGCCCGTCGCGATCGACCGCGAGCTCGTCACGAGCGCCGAGCGGGCGGCCGATCTGCTCGTGGCCGAGGATGTCGCCGAGGCGGACCGCGATCGGATCCGGTCGTTCCTCGACGAGACCGACTACGACGCGGAGACGGTGTACGTGTCGCCCGCCGGCATCGAGTCGTGCGAACGACTCCACATCGAGTCCGTCTCGTGGGATCCCGGGCACGTGGAGTTCGAGTACTGCCGCGAGCTCAGGCCGCCGGACGAGGCCTGCGAGGCCGACGCGCGGGTCGCGCTCGCCCTCCTCTTCCGGCTTCCGGTCGTCCTCGACGACCGGCTCACCGGGTCCGGCTCCAGCGGTAGGTCGCCGTGTCGGACTACGGACACGGAGTACGCGGTGATCGACGGGAACGCGACCGTCCCCGGGAACGCCACGGCGACCGACGAGTGGGGTGAGCTCTGATGCCGCGGGGGCTCACCCGGCGCGGCGCGCTCGCCGCCGCCGGCGCCGCCGCGCTCGGCTCGCTCGCCGGCTGCTCGGGCCGGGGGAGCGAGCGGCGGTTCTGGGACGACCCGCCGTCGCTCGACGTCGACGCCGTTCCACGCGAGTTCGACGATTCCGTCCCGGCTCGGCCGCGGATCGTCCCCGTCGGCTTCGAGCCGGAGGTCGCCGCCGCGTTCGCGGACCGCGTCGACCGCCTGCTCAGCCCGATCCCGGACCCCCTGACCGCGGAGCGGCTCCCGCACGGCGGGTTCCGCGGGCGCATCGAGGCGGAGCGGGCGGCGGCCCGCGAGGCGCTGCCGGGACCCGACGAGCCGCTCGTTCCGCTGGAAGCGGTTGAGCGGTACTCAACGGCGCGCGATCACGCCGCGAGCGCCGTCGGCACGTGGGCGGGCGTGACCGTCGAGGGCGATCCGGGAGCGGTGGCGCCCGACGTCGGGGCGGTGCGTCAGCGCGCGTCTGAGACGCTGGACGCGCTCCCCGGTCCCGCCGCGGACCCCCTGGCGGGCGCCGCGGTCTACGGCCCGATCGAGCGGTGGTACGACGAGGCGCTCCGCCGGACGCTGGTCGGCAGCGGGAGTCCGGCCGACGAGGCGAACCCGATCCGCGCGGGAGAGGCGGTCGGAGACGTCGAGCGGGTCCAGTCGTACGTCGAGGCGGGACGGTACCTCGGCGACCGGTACGCGGCCTCGCTCGCCGACCCGCAGCCGGTCGCCGAACCGATCCGCCGCGAAATGGACCGCCTCGGCAGCGCGGTCGGCGACCGGCTCCGCGAGCTCCACGGCGAGGGGGTCGAGGACCTCAGGGAGAACCCCGGCCCGGAGGCCTTCGTCGACGAGCGCGCCGTCGCGCGGGACGCGCCGAGCGCCGACCTCCTGTCGAGCGCGGTCTACCGGAGCTTCGACGGGCTGTGGTTCGACCCGGTCGCGGTCGGCGACTACGAGCCCGACCACCCGGCGACCGGGCTGACCCGGACCGCGCTCGTCCAGACCCGGCTCCGAGCGGTCGACGCCGTCGCCGCGCGCGTCGAGGCGGGCGACACGATGTTCCCGGACGAGGCCGCGGCGATCGGCGCGGCGCGCGGCGCGGCGGTCGAGTCCGCCGCGGCGCTCGCGGAGAGCGAGAACCCGCTGGCGCGGTGGCTGGCGACGCAGTTCCTGCCGCTGTTCGCGGAGCAGGACGACGCGCTCGCGGCCGACGAGCGGAGCGCGCTCTCGGCCGCCACGGCGTACGCCGAGTACCGGTGGATCGAGATCGTCGCGGACGAGGCGGGGGCGGTGGCGGAGTCGGTCGCGACGGCGATCGATTCGTGAACGGCGACGGTCAGCGAGGAGAGGCGCGAGCGGTAGTCGAAGTCCGGCAGCGCGGCGGAGGCCGGTGCGGTGCGGGGGAGAGCGATTCGGAGCGGAGTGGTGCGGCGCGGAGGCCGGTGCGGTGCGGCGACGGGCGAGACGACGGTCAGCGGAGCTCCTTGAACCGGCTTCCGCACTCCGGACAGATGCGGACGGAGAACACTTCGTCGGGGTCGTTCTCCTTTTTCAACACCTTTTCGCAGTCGGCACAGTTCAGCCGCTCGTAGGTGTCCTTCATCAGGTCGCCGTCGCGGAGTCCCTTGCGCGTGGATTTCATACTCCGCCGTTCGTCGTCGGGGCGGATAAAAACCCCGTACGACATCGGTCTGACGCGTCGAGCGAGATCGGCACCCGGCGGAGGGACGCGGCCGCAGCCCGCGAGCGGCTCCCGAGATCCGGGTGCGTGCGCTTCCGCAACGCTTGTGTCCGGGCGCGGAGAAGCGCCGCCGTGTCACGGACCCGGCTGTTCGGATCGCTTTGCGCGCTGGTGTTCCTCGTCAACTTCGCGCGCGTCGTGTTCGCCCCTCTGGTGGGAGAGTTCATCGACGCGTTCGGGATCCGCGAGGGGACCGCCGGGCTCATCGTCACGCTCGCGTGGCTCGGCTCGGCCGCGCCGCGCATCCCGGCCGGCTGGGCGCTCACGCGCTTCGCGCGGCGGCGCGTCATCCTCGTCTCCGGCGCGATGCTGACCGCGGGGGCGCTCGGCGTCGCCCTCGCGCCGAGCGTGCTCGCGCTGATGGTCGCCGCCTTCGCGATCGGCTTAGCCTCCGGCGTCTACTTCGTCGCCGCGAACCCGTTCATCGCGGAGCTGTTCCCGCAGCGCGTCGGACGCGTGATGGGCGTTCACGGCATGGCCAGCCAGCTCGCCGCCGTCATCGCCGCGCCCGCCGTCACCGTCGCGCTGTGGTACGACTGGCGGTACGCCTTCTACGCGCTCGCGCTCGCCGCGGCCGCCAGCACGGTCGTGTTCGTCGCGCTCGCGCGGCGGACTGACCTCCCGGACGCCGGCGCGAGCGACACCGACTTCCTCGGGGCCGCCCGCGGCGAGTGGAAGCTGATCCTCGCGGGCATCGTGCTGATGGGCCTCACGAGCTTCGTCTGGCAGGGCCTGTTCAACTTCTATGAGCTGTACATGATCGACAAGGACCTGACGCGGTCGACCGCGCGGAACCTCTTGACGGTGATCTTCGCCGCCGGCGTGCCCGCCTTCCTCGTCTCGGGCGACCTCGCCGACCGGCTTCCCCACGTCCCGTACCTGCTCGGCATCGTCACGGCGTTCGTCGGCGGGGTCGTCCTCGTGGTCGTCGCCGAGGGGCTGGCGGCGGTGATCGCCGCGAGCGTCGTCGTGGGGTTCGCCATCCACATGCTGTTCCCCGCTGGCGACACGTACCTGCTCGCGTCGCTGCCGGACGAGTCCCGCGCGTCGGCGTACGCGATGTTCTCGGCCGGGATGATGTCAACGCAGGCGGCCGGCTCCTGGGCCGTCGGCGAGGCGATCGAGGCGGGCGCGACGTACGACGCCGTCTTCCTCTCACTCGCCGGGGGGCTGGCGCTCCTCGTCGCGGCGTACGCGGTGCTGTACCGCCTCGGACGCGTTCCCGGGGGGGCAGCGGGCGCGACGCGGAGGGTCTGAGGCGACGCCCCGAGCGCCGACCTCGCAGCCCGGCCGACCCCCCGCTCGGGGACCGACGCCGGGTTGGGGCACCGCACCTGTTTTGGTCGTCGCTCCCGTGTGATCGGTAAATGGAGTACGTTCAGGAGCGCGTGACGACCCTCCACGCGTTGACCGACCACCGGCCCGACGCCCCCACGGACCGCGCGGCGGTCGTCGTGCCGATGACCGAGCGCGAGTACGGGACGCTCGCGGCCGAGCGCGTGCTCTCGACGCTAGAGACGGTCGACCCCGCCCGCGTGATCGTTCCGCTCCGGGCGTCGCCCGACCGCGCCGGCCCGTTCGCGGACTGGCTCGACGGGTTCGACCTCGACGTCGAGACGCTGTGGTGCGACGGCCCCGAGCTCGCCTCGCTGCTCGAAGCGCGCGGGCTCGACGGCGACCGCGGCAAGGGTCGGGACGTGTGGCTCGCCCTCGGTCGCGCGCTTGACGAGGAGTTCGTCGTCGTCCACGACGCCGACACGAAGACCTACTCGCCGGCGTTCGTGAACCGGCTGCTGTTCCCGCTCGGGGAAGGGTACGCGTTCTCGAAGGGGTACTACGCCCGCGTCGAGGACGGCTCGCTGTACGGGCGGCTGTTCAGGCTGTTCTTCCGGCCGCTCGTCCGCGCGCTCGGCGACGCCGCGCCGGGGCGGGAGCCGGACGTGCTGGCGTACCTCTCGGCGTTCCGCTACGCGCTCGCCGGCGAGTTCGCGGCGACGAGCGAGCTCGTCTCCGAGCTCCGCGTCCAGCGCGGCTGGGGGCTGGAGGTCGGCACGCTCGGTGAGGCGTTCGACCGCGCCGGGTTCGCCGACAGCGCGCAGGTTGACCTGGGGAGCTACGAGCACGACCACCGCTCCGTCGAGGGGCCGACCGGCCTCGCGGACATGAGCCGGGCGGTCGGCGAGGCGACCCTGCGCGCGGTCGAAGACGCCGGCGTCGACGTCGACTACGACGGCCTCGCCGAGCGCTACCGCGAGGCCGCCGAGACGCTGGTCGACGGCTACGCGACCGACGCGGCGTTCAACGGGCTCTCGTACGACGCCGCCGACGAGCGGTCACAGGTGGCGACGTACGCCGAGGCGCTGGGGGAGCCCGGGCCGGACACTCGACTCCCGGCCTGGCGGAACGCTCCCGTCGACCCCGACGAGGTCTTCGAGGCCGCGACCGCCGACCTCGACGGGGCTCGGGGCGGGGGCACGGACGGCGGAACCGGCGCCGGCGGCAGCCCCGCGACCGACGCCGGACAGACGGGGCCCGCGCCGGGAGAGGACTGACGATGGCGCACGGGAGCGGGCCGAGCGTGGCCGCGCGCGACGACCTCGCCGGCGTCGTCGACCTGTTCGAGTGGCTCACCCGCGCCGAGCTCTCGCGGGCGCTCTCAGAGCTGGCGTTCAAACAGCGGACCGAGGCCGACGAGGCCGCCATCGACGCCGCGATCGACCTCGCGGTCGACGAGTACGCGCTCGTGCCGGCGCCGGACGGGGCGCTCTCCGGGGACGACGTGACGGGCCACACCGCCGAATCGACCGCGCTCGCGGTCGGTCCCGCCGCGTTCCCGACGCTCCCGGAGGGCGCCGAGGACCTCCCGCACATCCTCGACGTGCCCGACCGGGGCGTCGACCGCGAGGCGCTCGCGGACGCGGTCCTCGACCGGCTCCGCCGCGAGGCGGTGACGGCGATAGACGAGGGGGACGCCGAGCGACTGGAAACGCTCGCGGACGTGACCTACGACGTGGAGGCGTGGGCGCCGGTCGACGTGGGCCCGGTCCGGACGCGGATCCTCGCCGAAGTGGACGAGTGACGGCGTCGGACTCGGGAGCTTACCCCGAGAACTCTGACTCGCTCACGCGGACGACGAGCGTCTCGTCGACATCGCGGAGGTCGTACTCGGGCGTCTCGCCCTGTCGCCGCCGGACGTAGAGGGGTTCGACCGGGAGACCGTCGACGAGACCGAACACCTTCAATCGCTGGTCGGTCTCCTCGGGCGGCACGTCGCCGTCGCGGACCTCGCGGGCGAGGTCGCGGGAGAGCCACTCGTCGGACGCGACGGAGGGCTCCAACACGAGCGCCTCCTCGACGAATCGGACGAGGTACCAGTCGAGGTCGTTGAGGAGCGAGACGGCGGCGCCGAGGCTCACGGTGTCGACGGCGACGCTGTTCTCGAACGGCTCCTCGATTCGGTAGGTCGCGAGCGCGTCGCGAGCCGTCTCGCGGGAGAGCAGCTCGTAGGAGAGCTCCACGTCGGGGTCGCCGAGGAGACACACCCGCGTCATGGTCCCACGTCGGACCGGCCGGCGCAAATCCGTTGCGGTCGGCGAGCCGTGGAGGGCGCGGCAGGGGGTCGCGACCGGCGGGCGGTGGAGGAGAGAGATCGCGACCGGCGGGCGGTGGAGGAGAGAGATCGCGACCGGCGGGCGGTGGAGGAGAGAGATCGCGACCGGCGGGCGGTGGAGGAGAGAGATCGCGACCGGCGGCGCCCGGCTCAGAACGTCGAGACGTCGCCCTCGATGACGCTGCGGGTCACGTCCGTCACGTCGGCCAGCTCGCGGTCGACGATGTCGACGACGTCGGCCTCGATGTCGCTCAGCGTGACGCCGTCCTCGGTGACGATCTGCGCGTCCGCGACGTGCGGCTCGTCGATCGGCCGGCCGATCTGCGAGAGGAGCCTGACCTGGAGGTCGCGGATCCCGTCGACCTCCTCGGTGACGGACTCGGCGACGCGGGTGGAGAGCAGGTTGTAGATCTTCCCGATGTGGTTGACGGGGTTCTTCCCGGAGGTCGCCTCCATCGACATCGGGCGGTTCGGGGTGATGAGGCCGTTGGCGCGGTTGCCGCGCCCGACGGAGCCGTCGTCGCCCTGCTCGGCGGAAGTGCCGGTGACAGTCAGGTAGACGGAGCCCTCGTCGTAGTCGTCGGCCGTGTTCACGTCGACGTTGACCTCGCGGTCGGTGTACTCGTGGGCGAGGTCGTCGACGTACTCGCGGACGGACGCGACCGCGTCGTCGTACTCGTCGAGCCCGTCGACGTAGGCGTCGACCATCGCGGCGGCGACGGTGATGTCGATCCGGTCGCCCTCGCGTTTACCCATGATCTTCACGTCGGGGCCGAGCTCGGGGTGGTCGTCGTGGTAGGTCGTGTTGAGCGCGCGCTCGGCCTCGCGGACGATCGTCTCCGTCTCGGTGAGCGGCGCGTGGCCGACGCCGAAGGAGGTGTCGTTGGCCATCGGAACCTCCTGCGTCTCCTCGCCGAACACGTCCTGGAGGTCACCGGAGCCCTCGCCGAGCTTCACGTCGACGACCACGTCGGTGCCGTACTCGAGCTCAGGGATCGCCTCGGCGAGGTAGTCGCGGGCGGCCGCGAGCGCGGTCGAGTCGACCGGGAGCTGCTCGCCGTCGTACTCCTTCGTGGCGCGGCCGACGATGAGGATGTAGACGGGCTCGACGACCTCGCCGCCGCCGAACGCGGGGGCCGCGCGGCCGGCGACCAGCTGCGTCTCGTCGGTGTTGTAGTGGAGCACCTTGCCGACGCGGTCCAAGTAGAGCTGCGAGAGCGCCCGCGAGACCGACTCCGCGACGCCGTCGCAGATCGAGTCTGGGTGACCGATCCCCTTTCGCTCGACGATTTCGACCTCCTGGTCCTCGACCGCCTGCCGGTCGAGGCGGCTGACCTGTATGTTCCGGTCCATTACGCACCGATACTGCGCCGTCGGCACTATAACTTGCGGAAACTCTCCACCGGTAGTGAATAACCTGTAGTTATTCATAGGCGGCTTCGGCGGCCCCGGCCCGGCCCGCGTCGCGCCGGGTGACACAAGCGGGCGCTTGAGTTTCGGCAAGGACTTTGCCGCGGCGAGTGCGACTGCCCCGTATGGACGAACTCGCGCCCTCCCGCCGTCGACTGCTCGCCGGTGCGCTCGCGGGCGGCATCGGCGCCGCCGCCGGCTGTCTCGGGACCGATAGCGACGACGAGTCAGACGACGGGCCGGAACTGCGGCTCTCGCTCTCGCGGGTCGAGGGCTCGCTGCGCGACCGGTACGTTCGCGACCCCGACGCCCCGCCCGAGCGGTGGGACGGGGCGGCGCTCGACGCCGCGCTGGCGGGGGAGCCGTACACGATCCGACACCGGAAGCCGTTCTTCGCGGAGCCGGACGACCCCGCGTACGCCCGCTTCGAGGGGACCTACTACCGGCTCGGGTCGGTGATCGTCGACGAGGTCGCCGAGACCTACCCGGTTCTCCGGCTCTTCGAGGCCGAGAGCGACGGAGCGTCAGCCGGCGACGGCGAGTCGCCGGTCGACGGCGGCGAAGACGGGGATCTCCCGGAGGCCGACCAGCGGGCCGTCCACATCGCGCACTTTGCCGCGCGGGCCCGCGGTGGCGTGGGCGGCTATCCCGTCGGACTGGTCGAGCGCGGCGGCTACGCGTATCGGGCCGAAGCTTCGCGCGCGGAGAGCGCGCTGCTCGACGACGACGGTCCCGACTACGTGACCTACCGAGACACCACCTACCGGGTCGAAATCGAACGGGAGCGGTTTCACGAGGCCGTCCACCGGCCGACCGCCGAGGCGGTCGCCGAGAGCCCCGAGCGAGTGGAGTCGATCCTCCGGGCGGCGCTCGTCGGTCCGAGGGTCGAGCAGGACGAACTCTCCGCGGAGGCCGGACGGATCGTCGATCGGGCCGAGGCAGAGGAGTACGGCGAGACGCACCCGTACTCCGACGCGTACGCCGAACTGCTCCGCGCGATCGACGCGCGCCACTACCTCGACGGGAACGTTCGCAAGGACGCCGGCGTCCGCGAGACCGAAGAAGCGATGATCCGGCACGGCGACGAGTACTACGAGCGGTACCTCCGGATCGTGAACGACGGGGGGAACTGATCGGCCGAGGCGCTTCGCCGTCGCCTCAGCGGGCCGCCTCGTACGCTTCCGCCATCACGTCGAGCGCCTCGCGCAGGTCGCTCTCGTCGGTCGCGTACGAGACCCGCGCGTGACCGGCGCCGTTCTCCCCGAACGCCTCGCCGGGGACGACGACCACGCCGCGGTCGAGACACTCGTCGACGAATCCCTCGGGCACCCGCGGCATCGCGTAGAAGGCCCCCTTCGGGGTGGGACAGTCGAGGCCGATCTCCGCGAACCCCTCCAAGACGATGTCGCGGCGGCGCTCGAAGGACGCCGTCATCTCGTCGACCACGCCGCGGTCGCCCCGCAGCGCGGCCTCGGCGGCGTACTGCGCCGGCGCCGAGGCGCACGCCTGCGCGTACTGGTGGACGCGCAGCATGCGCTCGACGCGCCCCTCGGCGCCGTACACCCAGCCGAGCCGCCAGCCGGTCATCGAGAACAGCTTCGAGGCCGAGTTGACGACGACGACGTTGTCCGTCTCGGCGAACTCGATCGGCGAGTGATGTTCGCCGTCGAAGACGGTGTACTCGTACACCTCGTCGGAGAGACAGAGCACGTCGTGCTCGTCGGCGATGCGCGCGAACTCCCGGACGTCTTCCTCGGAGGAGACCGCCCCGGTCGGATTCCCTGGAGAGTTGACGACGAACGCCGCGGTGTCCTCGGTGATCGCCGCCCTGACCGCGGCCGGGTCGATCGTGAGGTCGTCGCGGAGCGGCACAGGGACGGGTTCGCCGCCGGCCAACTTCGTCAGCGCGTCGTAGGAGACGAACCCGGGGTCCGGGATCAGCACCTCGTCGCCGGCGTCGACGTGCGCCTCCAAGGCGACGTGGAGCGCCTCGCTGCCGCCCGCGGTCGCGATGACGTTGTCGGGGTCGAGGTCGATCCCCTGATCGGCGCGGTGCTTCTCGGCGATCGCCTCCCGCAGCGCGGGGGTCCCCTTGTTCTCGGTGTACGCGTCCGCCTTTCCGGACTCGATCGCGTCGACGGCGGCTTGGCGGGCGTGGGGCGGCGTCGGGAAGTCGGGCTGTCCGAGCCCGAGGTTGATCGCGTCGTCGCCGGCCGCCTCGAACACCTCGCGGATCCCGCTTATCGAGATCCGTTCGACCCTGTCGGAGAACGTCGTCATACCGTTCTGAGGGCGCCGCCGCGAGTTAGTTCTTGTCACGTCGGATCGACGGGCCGCCTCCGACGGCGAGTCGCGGGCCCGCACTCACCGACGCTTCCGCTCCCAGACCGGCCGGCGTTCGCCGCGGCCGGCGTCGTGTCGGGTCCGCCCGTCCGCGTCGGTCGGCAGATCGAACCGCCCTTCGAGGACGCTCGGCACTTCCTCGGCGCGGGCGCGCAACAGGGCGTCGTCGACCGCGCGGAGGCGGAGCATCGGCCGCCCCGGTCCCGCCGGCACCTTGATCGACTCGATCAGCTCCCGCTCGACGAGGGCCTGCCGGTCGCCGGTGAACTCCTGTGCCGGGGCGATCCCGATGCCGTCGGCGCCGGCCCACGCCCGGAGGTCGCGGAAGAGATGGTCGTGTCGGGCCGCGAGCGCGACGAGGAGCGACCGGTCCGACGGCTCCGTCGCGCGGCCGAACTCGCCCGGCGGAAGCGACTCCAGCACGGTCGCGAGGTCGTCGGCGAAGCGGTCGTCGAGGATCTCCCGCGCCACCGCGAGCAGTCGCCGCCGAGAAGGCATCTCGACCGGCTCGACCGTCGCGGCGTCGAACCGCGCCGCAGCGGTCGCGCGGGCGGCGCCGACCGCCTCCGGACGGGCACCGGCCGCCGTCGTCGCGAGCGAGCGGTCCCCGCGGGGACCGACCACGGCGTCGGCGCGCTCCGGGGTCGCGAAGAGCGTCCCACCCGTCCCGTGCCCGAGCGGGTCGCCGGTCCGGACTCGTATTTCGTCGCGTTCGACCGCCTCGGCGACCGCGGTGCCGAGGACCGGCGCGCGAGCGAGCGCGTCGACGACGCCGGGGCGACACGCGACCCGCCACAGCGGTCCCGGCGATCGCTCGCGGGCCGCGAGCACCGCCGGGAGGAGTCGGAGCGGGACGCCGACCGCGACGACCCCGGAACGCCCCGCCAACGCGGCCTCGATCGACTCGGTCAGGGGGTCGTCGGGACGCGGAAGGGCGTCGGCGACCTCCGTCGCGTCGCCGACGCAGTCGGGGTCGGCAGCGGCAGGAGCACCTGCCGAGGCGGACCCGTCGCTTCCGGCGTCCTCGGGGGTGCGTGACGGCCCGGACCCGTCGCTTCCGGCGGCTGCGTCGGCCTCGGGTTCAGCGTCGTCCGCGCCCATAGCGTTTCGACCGTCGCGATCCGAAAGAGCGTTGCGCCGACCGGGGTCGGGAGGAGAGAGGTGTCGGCGGCGGGGTCAGGGGGCCCGGGCGAACACGAGGTAGCCCGTGTGGCCCACGCCCGCGGTGGAGGGGCGCGAGCCGCGGTCGGAGAAGTCCATCTCGCGCTGGATCGTCTCTAACGTCTCGACCTCGGTGAAGCCGGCCTCACGGGCCGCGAGCGCCGCCTCGCGGGTCCCCTCGACGAACGGCGAGTAGACGGCGAGGCGGCCGCCGGGCGCGAGCAGGTCGTCCGCGCGCTCGACGACCGCGGGAGCGTCGCCGGTGTCGAGCGTCAGGGCGTCGAACGGCTCGCCGTCGGCGAGCGCGTCCAGCTCGTCGGTGAGGTCGCCGGTCCGGACGTCGACGCGGTCGGAGACGCCCGCCGTCGCCATGTTCTCGCGAGCGACGTCGGCGAACTCGGGGTCGATCTCGTAGGTGGTCACGTCGGCGCCAGCGCGCCCCAGGTACGCGGCGAGGATCCCGGTCCCGGTGCCGGCGTCGAGGATGCGGTCGCCGCCGGACGCGCCTGTATGCCCCATCACGAGGCCCACGTCGCGGGGCATCATCGGCGCGCCGGTGCGTTCGAGGTGGTTGAACAGGTCCGGGCCGCGGAGCGCGCGGACCTCGAAGACGGTGCCGAGGTGCGTCTCGACCTCGTCGCCGGCCGAGACGTCCTCGGGGACCTCGATCACGCCGAGGTCGGTGCCGAACTCCTCGCCCGGCTCCAGTAGGTACTCGCGGTCCGCGTGGACGAGCAGGTACGCGGCGTCCGTCACTGGAGGTCCGAGATCGCCCGCGCGGGCTCACCGTTGGCCGCCTCCAGCGCCTCGCGGGCGTCGTCCTTCGAGACGCCAGCCTGCTCGGCGACCAGCCGGACGTCCTCCTCCGGAATGCCATCGTCTTCGTCGGCCGCGTCCTCGGCTTCGATCGCGCTCGCGTCCGCACCGCCCTCGACTGCGGCCGCGCCGCCCGCGTCGGCCACCGCGTCGGGCGACCCGACGATCTGGTACGTCTCCTGCCCTTGGGCGTCCATCTTGGTGACCTGCGCGCCGTCGAAGACGAGGTCGTCGCCGTCGGCCGTCTCGATGACGACCCGCTCGGCGTCGAGCTCCTCGACGTCGATCCCCATCTGTTTCATCATCTGTTTCATCTTCCGCGGGTTCATGCCGCCGCCTCCGAACATGGTCACCGGTTCGGCCGGACGACACAAAAAGGGTGTCGACACGGGTCGAAGCAACGGCGCGTCGCGGACGCTCGCCGGTCCCGATCGCGGCGAACCGGACCGAGAGAGCGGGGTTGATACGTGTCGCGCGCGAGGCGGTGATATGTACCTCGCGGACCACTCCTGGCCGGAGCTCGGCGACGCGCTGGCTCCCGGCTCCGTCGCGCTCGTCCCGCTCGGCTCGACCGAACAGCACGGCCCGCACCTTCCGCTCGGGACCGACCACCTGATCGCCGAGGGGCTGGCGACGGCGGCCGCGGACCGATCCGACGCGTTCCGGACGCCGACGATCAACGTCGGCGTTAGTCCCCACCACCGCCAGTTCCCGGGGACGATGTGGGTCGACCCGCCGGAGTTCCGCGACTACGTCGAGTCGTTCGCCCGGAACCTCGCGTACCACGGGATCGACCGCGTGGTGTTCGTGAACGCCCACGGCGGCAACGTCCAGCACCTCCGAGAGGTCGGCCGCCGGCTCCACGAGGACGAGGTCGGCTACGCTGTCGAGTGGATGTGGGACGAGTCGATCCCGGAGCTGGTCGACGACCTCTTCGAGCGCAACGGCCCCCACGCGGGCCCCAAGGAGACGGCGATGGTCACCCACCTCGCGCCCGACCTCGTCCGCGAGGACCGGCTCGAGGACGCGCGCGACGGCGGGCTCGTCGACCTCGAAAGCGCCGAGACGACCGTCCACGGCGCGCGAACCTTCTACGACGCGGTCGACAACTCCGCGAACGGCGCGTTCGGCGACCCGACCGACGTGACGCCGGAGAAGGCCGAGCGCCTGTTCGAGGCGGCCGCCGACCAGCTCGTCCAGCTGGCCGAGTGGATCGGCGAGCGCGACGAGAGCGAGCTGTTCCCCGAGCCGCGCGTGGAGCGGTCGGACTGACGCGGGCTACTGGTCGGCCGCGTCTCGGGCGAACGCCTCGCCGAGTATCTCTCGGAGCGCCGCGTCGGCGTCCGCACGCCGCCCGTCGAGCACCGCGAACCGCTCGTCGCGGCGGCGTTCGAGCCAGCGCAGCAGTCTGGCCGCCCAGTCGAGCTTCCGCGCCTTCATCGGGTCGACCGTGGGGTCGTCGAACTCCCACCCCGGAAAGACCAGTTTGCCGGCCCCGAGGTGGTCGGCGAGGAACGCCGCGCGGTCGCCGTCGGTGAACCCGCCGGGGTTGCGGAGCGGCCCGACGGGCGCCGCCTGCGTCGTCGCCAGCGTCCACTCGTCGGCGAAGCGCGGGAGCCACTCGCGGACCGCCGGGAGGTTGTCGCCGTGGGCGTGCGCGGCGACTGGGACGCCATCGCGCGTCAGTTCCGCGGCCGTCTCCGGGTTCTTGTCGAGGTCTGTCACCATACAGTCGACCGCGACGCCGCGGTCAGCGAGCGCGTCCGCCGCGGTCGAGGCCGCGACGACGACATCGGCGTCGCGGGCGAGTTCGACCTCGTCGGCGAGACAGGGGGCCGCGCCCGCGACGGCGACCGTCTCGTCCGCCCAGTCACCGAGGCGGCCGAGCGGAAACGGAGTCGCGAGGTCGGCGGCAGTATCGCGGACGCGCTCGTCGTCGGCCCGGTCGAACCCGAAGTCGGCGAGGATCGCCTCGTAGACGGGCTCGAAGGTCGCGAAGTTCACGTGCGGGCCCCCCTCGGGACGCGCGACTGGGCGCCCGTCGATCGGCGCCGCCGCTCAGCGGGCGAGATATGGTATGGGCCGGAGTGGCACAGAGTACCCCTACCCGCGTGCCCCTCCGGCGTCCGGTCGATCGGTTGTCTACACGAGGGCATAAACTTTCTCTTAACTCACGTGTCGGTCGATACCGTCGATCGCGGCGTCAAGCGCCCGTGAAGCGCCGGATACCGCCTCTCTAACCGAGTCGAGCGCCGCGGGCGTCGCGATCAGGAGCCCGCGGCGGCCGTCAGCGGGGTCGTCGCCGCCTGACGACGCCCCGCCGGTGCCGCCGTCGGTCGCGGACGGGGTCGCCGCGGCCGCCCGGTTCGGATCGCCCAGCGCGAACGTCGCGCCGGTCGCGTCGTCGCCGACGGTCGCGGCGCGGAGGGCACCGACGGCGGGGTCGTCGAGCCCGGTGAGTTTGTAGGTACGAACGACGGCGGTGTCGGCGGCGCCGCGGTCGCCCCGAGCGGCCTCCGGCGCGCCGATCCGGTCGAGGTGACGCTCGGCCTCGGGGACCGTCGTCACGTCGAGCTCCTCGACTCCGACCGCGTCGGAGTCGCCGCGAGAGTCGTGTCGGTCGCGGGCGAACTCGGCGCCGACGAGCGCCGCGTCGCGCGTCTCGGCCACGTCGTGGGTGCGGATCACGTGCGCGCCGCGCTCGACCGCCATCGACGTGGCGGCGAGCGAGACCGGCAGCGCCTCCTCGGTGCTGCGGCCCGCGATGGTCTTGAGGAAGCTCTTGCGGTTGATCGAGACGAGCAGCGGGCGGCCGTACCCCCGGAACTCCCGGAGCCGGTGGAACGTCTCCCGGTCGTCCTCGTGGGTCTTGGCCTCGGACCAGCCGCCGAACGCGGGGTCGAGGATCGTCTTGTCGGTGAGGCCGTTCATCGAGAGCGCCTCGTAGATGTCGTCGACGTCCTCGACCGCGCCCGGGCGTTTGAGGTCCGGCGGCGAGGCCATCTTCGACACCGCCACGTCGTGTTCGCGACAGACGTGGGGCATCTCGGGGTCGGCGAACCCGCAGATGTCGTTGACCATGTCGAACCCGCGCGAGAGCGCCTCGTCCGCGACCTCGTGATAGCGCGTCTCGATCGACCAGACGGCGTCGCCGGAGGTCGATTCGAGGGTCTCGACCGCGGTGTCGAGGCGGTCGAGTTCCTGTTCGGCCGAGAGCACGTCGAGGTCCTTGTTCGCCGACTCAAGCCCCACGTCCACGATGTCGGCGCCCTCGCCGATCAGTTCCTCGTCGACGTACGCGGCGGCCTCGCCGGGGTCGTCGTACACGCTGGGGTCGTACGGCGACTCCTCTGAGACGTTGAGCACGCCCATGATCCGGGGCGGATGGTCGTCGCCGATCCCGAGCCCCGCGGCGTCCACGTTTCGCATACGATCACCACGGGCGCGAGCGACATAAACGGGGCGAGTACCCGAGGCGCTCGCCGGAGAACTGCCCTCGCAATCGCTTATAAATGGTCGGCGGGCGGTGGTGCGTGCGACCGAGCGGCCGGAGCGAAGCGGAGGCCGCGAGGGGCACGCGCGAGGGAGTCGCGAACGCCCGAAAGGCGTGAGCGACGAGGCTGGGGAGGCGTGAGGTGCGGTCGCGGTCGGGTGGGACTCGAAGGGGCAGTCGCGAGGGGGCGCAGGCGACGCAAGCACCGCAGGGAGCGAACGGAGTGAGCGACCGAGGAACACAGCGAGCGTGCGCCCCCTCGCGACTGGGGGTTTGGAGGTGTTCGTCGCAGGGCCACGATCGGCTGGTTATAACTGATCGCACACGCCTCCGAACCCCATTTATAGATTAAACCGCACCGAGTCGCCGACCGCGACCTCGTGGCGGTCGGTCCACTCGTAGGGGACCTCCAGCACGTACTGCCCGGAGCCGGAATACCGTTGATCTTCACCGTCCTCGTTCGGTCCCGGTTCGGGCGCGTTGTGGATCGAGGTGATCTCTCGGTCGCCGTCGACGTAGACGATGTCGATGCCGAAGTCCATTTCGCGCATCACGTACGTCAGGGGGCCGGGCGAGTCGTGTACGAATAACATCCCGCCCCCGTTGGGCAGCGACTCGGCGCCGCTGAGGCCGAGGATTCGTTTGTCACGGGTGTCCGCGATTGCCGCCGTCACCGACCCCCGAGCTCCCCCGTCCGGACCTTCGACGGTCACGGTCGTCGTCTCGTAGTCGGCGTACGTTCCGGTCGGCCAGTCTGCGTCGTCGGCTCCGCCGTTCGCGCCGTCCGGCCCGCCACCCGCGTCGCCGTCGGTCGAATCGCCGCCGTCGCTCGTCGCGTCGTCGCCCCCGAGACAGCCCGCCGCGGCGCCCGTCGTCGCGGCCGCGGCCAGCCCGAGGAGTCGCCGCCGTCTCATGTCTGCGCCGAGGGGGGCCGGAGTGATAAACGGCGGCGTCGGCGTCGCGCCGTCACGGGTCCGGGGAGGGGCATGTCACTCGGTGCGCCCACGACCCGTATGAACTCTCCGTCCACTCCCCGTCGCGGTCTAACTCTCGCTCGCGGCCGCCGCTTCGACCTCGCCGCGGCGTAGCGACCCCTCGTGCCGGGAAGGACGCGCTTTTATCGCCGCCGGAGCGTAGCGTGAGACATGGCGAAAGTGAGCATCGGCCTCCGCGGGTGGCGCTTCGAGGAGGACGAGATATTCACCGACGACGAGGAGCTGAAGCCCCTCAACGAGATCCCCGAAGATCCGCGAGAGCGACTCGTGCGGCTCGTCACCCTCGTCGAAGAGCCCTGCGATGTCTGTTACCTCGAGCACGGCGACGAGGAGATCAACCGCTGTAGGCAGGCGGAGATCGTGTACGGCGAACCGGAGGGCGAGGTGCTGCTCTGCGCCGAGCACGAACCCGACCTGCTCTACTGGTTCCGCGAGGCGGGCGGCAGCGAGTACAAGGGGTCCGTCGAGTTCGCCGACCGGTTCCACGAGTGGGTCGCCGCCGGCAACGAGGCGCCGGAGGGGTACGGCTCGGTCGAGCACGTCGACGAGGACCCCGACGGCCTCCCGGACCTGCCCGATCAGCAGGAGGTCCAGGAGCGGCTCGAAGAGGACTTCCAGGGCGAGCGGATCGACATCGTCGAACTCGCCGGCAAGGAGCGCTCGGACGAGGAGCTGACGGAAGAGGAGCTCGCCGAGTCCGACCTCGACCTCTCGACCGACTACCCGTCGGACCGATGAGCGACGAGGAGTCTGACGTCGACGCGGTCGAAACGCCCGCGAGCGGTCGACGGAAGCCCGTGGTCGTCGTCGTCGAGCCCGAGACGCCGGGCAACATCGGCACCATCGCGAGAGCGATGAAGAACTTCGGGCTCACGGACCTCAAGCTCGTGAACCCGCCGGAGATCGCGGAGGACGGCGAGGCGTACGGCTTCGCCGGACACGCCCGCGAGGACGTGCTTCCGAACGCCGACGAGGTCACATTCGACGAGGTCGTCGCGAACTACCACACGGTCGGCACGACCGCGATCACCGGCGAGGACGACCGTAGCCACGAGCGGTTCCCGTTCAAGACCCCGGTCGAGCTGCGCGAGTCGCTGAAGACGGTCGACGCGCCCACCGCGATCGTCTTCGGCCGCGAGGGACGGGGGCTCAACAACGAGGAGCTCTCGCGGCTCGACGAGGTGTGCTCGATCCCGGCCGACGACGACTACCCCGTGTTGAACCTCGGGCAGGCCGCGACGGTCCTCTTGTACGAGCTTCGCGATCTCACGGTCGAGGAGACGCAGCTGCCCGACACGGAGGTGACCCGTGCTCCGGAGGCCGACCTCGAGCGCTTCCACGAGTTCTTCGACGAGTTCCTCGCGGCGACGGGGCAGCGCGACCACGTCCGCGAGAAGAACGCGCTGTTGATGCGCCGGCTGCTCGGGCGCGCGCACCCGACCGAGCGTGAGATCCACTCGCTGCTCGGCGCCTTCCGGAAGGCGAACGCGAAGCTGGACCACGCCGACCACCTCGCGGCGAAGTACGACGAGCCGCCGTACCCGCGGGAGGAGTAGCCGTGGGCGGGGGCGTCTTCGACGAGGACCTATTAGCCGGCGTGCGCGACGTCTCGCCGCTCATGCTCGGCGTCGCGCCGTTCGCCCTCGTCGCAGGGATCGCGGCGGTCGACGCCGGGCTCGGTCTCGCCGAGGCGGTCGGGATGTCCGTGATCGTGTTCGCCGGCGCCTCCCAGCTCGCGGCGCTCGAACTGCTCGGCGAAAACGCGCCCCTCGCCGTCGTCGTCGGGACGGCGGCCGTGATCAACCTCCGGATGCTGATGTACTCCGCCTCCATCGCGCCGCACTTCGCCGACTACGGTCGCCGGCTCCGCGCGGGGCTCGCCTACCTCCTCACCGACCAGGCGTACGCCCTCTCGGTCGCTGAGTTCGATGAGAACCCGGACCGGAGCCGGTGGCGCTACTACCTCGGCGCGGCCGCGTCGCTGTGGATCGTCTGGCAGATCGGGACGGTCGTCGGCGTCGTCCTCGGCGCGGGCGTCCCCGACGCGTGGGGGCTCACCTTCGCGGTGCCGCTCGTCTTCCTCGCGCTCCTCGTCCCCGCGATGAAGGACCGACCGACCACCGTCGCGGGCGTCGCGGGCGGCGCGGTCGCGGTCGTCGCGGCCGGGCTCCCGCTCAACCTCGGCCTGCTCGTCGGCGCGCTGTGCGGGGTCGCGGCCGGCCTCGTGACGGAGGTGAGGGTGTCGTGAGCAGTGGTCTCGGCGCCCTCGCCGCCTCCCCGCGCGCTTGGGTCGCAATCGCGGTCATCGGCGTCATCACCTATGGGATCCGGCTCTCCTTCATCCACCTGTTCGGGCGGATCGACGGCGTCCCGACGCGCCTCCAGCGGCCGCTCCGGTACGTCCCGCCGGCCGTCCTCGCGGCGCTCGTCCTCCCCGATTTGGTGACGCTCGGGCCGTCCGTCACCGCGACCTTCCTCGACGAGCGGCTGATCGCGGGCGCCGTCGCCGGCGCGGTCGCGTGGCGGACCGAAAACGTGTTCGCGACCATCGCGACCGGGATGGGAACGCTGTGGGTCTTCCGGTTCGTCGTGTTCGCGTGAGCGGGCAGTAATAGAGACGAGCGAGGCCGCCGTCAGCGATCGCGCTCGGTCGCGCGCTCCGACCGGCGCTCGCTCCCGTCCGGGCTCTCACGGTCGACGGGGCGGCCGGACCGGGCGTCGCGGTCGACCTCGCGCTCGCGGGCGGCGGCGATCCGCTGGGCGGCGTCGGCGAGCGAGTCGAGCGCGGCGAACAGCCGGTACGAGAGGTACGGTCCCACGGTGAGGACGAGGACGGTCCAGACGCCGAGCAGTATCTGTCCGAGGATCAGCAGCGAGTAGACGAACACGAACAGGCTCACGGCGGCGAGCGTGATGCCGACGCGCGTGCGGAGGGCCTCGGAGGGCGAGAGCGGGTCGTGTGCCATACGCGGAGCTTCCGGCGGAGCTCACTTAAAAATAAACACGAAGCGGCGAGAGGCGTCGACGCGCGAGCGCTCTCGCCCTCGCTCGGGACGCGTTCCCGCTCAGTCGTCGGCGGGGGCCGCGGAGTCGCCGGCGGAGACGCCGGTGCCGGGGCCGACGTCGATGCCGAGGTCGGCGAGCTTCTCGTCCGGGACGACGCCGTCGACCCAGCCGCGGCTCTCGTAGTACTCGGCCTTCAACTGGTCGAGTTCGACGAGTTCGCCCTCGCTGGCGCCCGTGCCGGGGATGGCGTCCGGGTGGCCCTCGATGAACCGGTTCGGCAGCGTGTCGTCTGCGCCTTCGAAGCCGGCGAGGTTGTTGTAGTAGCGCTCGAGGTTGTAGATGCGCTCGCCGGCCTCAAACAGCTCGTCCTCCGAGAGGTCTTGGCCGGTCACACCGTTGTACTGGAGCACGTACTCCTCGATCCCCTCAGCGAACGCGCTGAACTTACAGATATCGAACGAGTCCGACACCGCGTGGAGGTCCTGGAAGGTGGCGGTGAGCTCGCCTTTCCCCTCCCACTCGTACGGATCGACCTTCTCCGGGATCCCGAGGATCTCGGCGGCCGGCGTGTAGCCGCGCAGGTGGCACGCGCCGCGGTTCGAGGTGGCGTACGCGATCGCCATCCCCTTCATACAGCGCGGGTCGTAGGCGGCCATCGTCTGGCCCTTCACGGAGAGCTTGTTGCCGTGCGCGTCCTTCGCGTCGGCGACGCGCTCGGGACCCTCCGCGAGGAGGTCGCCGAGGTCGGACGAGCGGTGACCGATCTCCTCGATGAGGTCGATCATCGTCTCCGAGTCGCCCCAGTCGAGGTGGCCGACGCCGTCGAGTTTGCCCTCCTCGCTCATCTCCATCGCCATCGCCATCATGTTGCCGGCCTCGATGGTGTCGAGACCGAGGTCGTTACACTGCTCCAACATGCGGGCGATCTCGTCGCGGTCGGAGTGGCCCGAGTTCGGGCCGAGCGCCCACGCGGACTCGTACTCGTACGACTCCGTGCGGACATTCATCTCCTGGCCCTTGTGGGTGACGTTGACGTCGACTTCCTTCTTACACGCCACGGGACAGGAGTGGCACGTCGGTTCGTCGACGAGGATGTTCTCGCGGACGTTCTCGCCGGAGACCTGCTCCGCCTCGATGTCCGCGCCCTCCGCGTCGTGGTACGCCTCGGTCGAGGTGTACTTCGCGTTCTTCGTCGGGAGGCCGTCCATCTCCTCGGTCGCGTTCATCAGGACGTTCGTCCCGTACATCGAGAGGCCGCCCTCGTTGGGCGCGGTCACGTCGGACTCGCGGATGACCTCCATCGCCTGCTGGTACCCCTCTTGGAACGTCTCGGGGTCGGCGGGCTTCGGCATGTTGGTGCCCGACTTCACGACGACCGCCTTCACGTTCTTCGCGCCCATCACGGCGCCGGTGCCGCCGCGGCCCGAGGCGCGGTCGTCCTCGTTGATGACGCAGCCGTAGCGGACCTGGTTCTCGCCGCCCTGCCCGATCGCCATCACGGAGACGTCGCGGCCGACCTTCCCGTCGACCTCCTCGCCGATCTGGTCGATCGTGTCGTGGACGCCCTGTCCCCAGAGGTGGGAGGCGTCGCGCACCTCCACGTCGCCGTCCTCGACGAACAGGTAGACCGGCTCGTCGCTCTCTCCGTCGAGGAGGACGCCGTCGAGTCCGGCCCACTTGAGCCGGGCGCCGGACCAGCCGCCGTGGTGCGAGTCGGTGACGGTCCCCGTCAGCGGGGACTTCGTCACCAAGGCGATCCGGCCGCTCATCACGGTCTGGGTACCCGTGAGCGGTCCGGTCATGAACGCCAGTCGGTTCTCCGGTCCCAGGGGGTCCACGTCGGGCCCCTTATCGAAGACGTATTTGACGCCGAGTCCGCGCGCGCCGATGTACTTCTCCGCGTCCTCGTCGTCGATCCCGTGGTAGTTGACCTCCCCGCCGCTGAGGTCGACCTGTGCCACACGGTCGCGGTAGCCGCCCATTTCAGTCATGTAATGCTCTATCATTATAGAAGGACCACAGCGTGTTAGTTGTTGACCTCCGTACGAAACCGTAAAGCGTTACAAAAGTGAACGCCTCCGAGGTGCGACGTTTATCAGTAGCCCGAGCGTTCACCGCGCGAATATCCGGAGACTCCGGCGCGGTGTGAGGGATTCACAGCGTCCGGTAGCGGCGTAGTGTAAACGACCGGTTTCGGTCGGTCTTACGGGTCGGGCGCCGAATATCGCGAAGACGCAGTCCATAATTGCCGGCGACTCGAAGCACGACCGTGACCGACCGAGGCGGACGGGGAGAGGCGACCGCTCGGCGTCCGGGGGAGATCAGGCGCCGCTTAGGGTCGATCAGGCGTGAGCGAGCGAGGGCGTTCGGGTTCGCGCTCGCCGTGTTCGTCGCGTCGGTGGTCCCGGTGCCCGGATCGTCCGGCGGGGGCGAGAGCGCGCTCGGCGGCGTCCTCGACGCTCTCCCCGCCGAAATCGGACTCACCGATCCGTTCCACGTAGTCGGGTACGCGGTCCTCGCCGGCCTCCTCGTTCCGACGACGGGGGGACGGCGGGTCGACCCCTTCCTCGCGGCCGCCGCCGCGGTCGCGTTCGGGTTCGGCATCGAACTCGTCCAGGCGCCGATCCCGTGGCGCTCCTTCGCGTGGGGGGACGCCGCGGTCAACGCGGTCGGCGCGGTCATCGGAGCGGCGATCGCGGTCGCCTGGGGGCGCGGACCGGAGACGGCGGGCGACCGCGACGACGAGCGCTAAACCCGCCTACGTTCAGCGTCCCGGCGGACCGGCGCTGCCGAGGCCCCGACCGCGGCGGCGCACGGTCGCCGACACGTCCGCGTTCAGCCGAGAGCGTTCGAAGTAGATATGGTCGTACTCGCTAGACTCGTACTCGGCGTAGATGTCGAGCGCGACCTCGTCGCCGTCGTCCGCGTCCTCTATCGTGTCCGCCAAGTTGCTGTCGTCGACCCGGACGACGAGAGTCTCGTCCTCCTCATCGAAGACGACCTTCTCCGCGTCGACGTGGTCACCTTCCGGCGTCCACACGGCGACGGTGTCCTCGGCGACCGACTGGACGTCGTCGGGCGCGTCGAACTGAGAGACCACCTTGCCGTTCCCGTCGACGGTGACGGCGGCGGCGGGCAGGTCGCGGTCGACGCGCTGCATCCGCCCCTCGACGGTCGGAGCGATGGTATCTTTCTCCTCTAAGTAGTTCACGACCGTCGTCGCCTGGAGTTCGCCGGTGTCCTCGACGGGCTTGTCGTCGAGCGGGTAGCCGCTCCCGCCGTTTGCGATGAAGCTGTTGACGGCCACTTCGTACGTCTCCTCGGGGTCGAGCGGCTCGCCGTCGACGTACACGTCGCGGATCGGTTCGTCGGCGTCGTCGTGGGGGACCCACTCGAAGCGCAGGCCGCTGGTCTGCTGAGAGATCTCCTCGCCGAAGTTCTGCCCGGTGTCGCTCTCCAGCGTGACGACCTGGCTCTCCAAAGTCTCGACGAGCTCCTCGCCAGTGATCTCAAGCGAGACGACGGTGTTCGGGAACGGAAGCGTGTTGAAGATGTCTCCGCCGGTGATCTCGCCGGGCCCGTACACCGAGTCGGAGCGGATGCCGCCGGCGTTCGTGATCGCGACGTCGGCGTCGACGCGCTCGCGCATCGCGTCGGTGACCACGTTTCCGTAGTTCGTCTCGCGGTGGTAGTTCGAGCCGAACGTGGCGTCGAGCGGCGTCTCCGTCTCCACGATCACCGAGTCCAGGCTCACCTCTCCGCGGTACTCGTTGATGATGTCGGACGCGGTCGGGTCCTTCTCGATGTCGTCGGTGACCTCGATCAGCTCCCCGTCGAACGCGGTGACCTCGCCGCCGTCGATCGTCAGTTCGATTTCGCTGAGGTAACGGGCGCGGGCCCGAGCCTCGGAGACGATCGATCCGTCGACCTCCTCGGGCGGATAGAACTGCTCGTCGTCGCCGACGACGATCGCGTCGATGTCGTCGTCCGCGTCGGCCTCGGCGAGCGCCTCCGCGTCGCCGATGCCCGTGTGCGCGAGGGCGACGACGGCGTCGACGCCCTCGTCCTCCTTGAGCCGCTTCGCTTCGGCGGGGCCGGTTTCGGTGTACTCTTCGAGGGTCAATCCTTCTTCGTTGAATTTGATGTTCGTCTTTCCGAACGTCGCGCCCTCGTCGACGAGTCCGATCAGACCGACCTTGACACCGCCTCGCTCGACGATTCGGACGGACTCCGTTCCGTCGAACGCTTCGCCGGTCTCGCTGTCGACGAGGTTCGTCGCGAGCCACGGGAACTCGGAGTCGGCCGTCACGTCCGAGATAGGGTCGAGCCCGTAGTCGAACTCGTGGTTCCCGATCACGTCGGCGTCCGGCTCGACCTCGTTGAGCACGTCCACCGGCGCGCGCCACTGCGAGACGGGGCTCAGCGCGTGCGGCCCCACCTCGTCGCCGCCGCCGACCACGACGACGGGCCCGTCGGCCGCCGCCCGGCGCTGTTCGATGAGCGTCACCAGCCGCGGGAACTTCTTGTCCTCCGCCGCAGCCGTCTGAATGTCGTTGTACGACAGGACTGTGAGCGTCGTCGCGCCGTCGCCGTCGGCGGCCGTCGCCGATCCCGAGACGAGCGACCCGCCGAGTACGATTCCACCCGCTCGCAACACGTCACGCCGTCCGTAGTCACGGTCCCGTGACATCGAATTATTTCACTTAGTGATGTGTATAAAATCTTTCTATGAAATAGTATATGTTTATCAATTCGCGATGTTTGAGAATCTTTCACAAACAACCCTTCTGAGACGGGTCGGCGAGGGACTCGACCGCGGTGGGCGCGCGGAAGAGTGTCCCCGCGGGCCAGACGCGATCACACCCGCAGCGACGCGCCGGCCGTTCCCGCGATGACGACACCGCTTTACGCGCTCGCCCGCTTCCACCGACAATGAGCCAGCCGAGCCCCGACGCGTACGAGCAGGGGCGCGGGATGGACGCGCACAACGCCGTGATGCGCGACATCCGCGCCGAGCGCTCGGAGACGTACGACCCGACGGAGCCCACCCGCGTCTGGATCGACGAGGACAACACGCCCGACGGCGTCGTGAACTCCCTCACGATCATCCTGAACACCGGCGGCTGTCGGTGGGCGCGCGCCGGGGGCTGTACGATGTGCGGGTACGTCGCGGAGTCGGTCGAGGGCGGCAGCGTCGCGCACGAGGACCTCATGACCCAGATCGACGCGTGCCTCGATCACGAGGCCGAGGAGGCCGACGAGCCGGCCGAGCTGATCAAGATCTACACCTCCGGCTCCTTCCTCGACGAGCGCGAGGTCCCCGCGGAGACGCGGCGGGCGATCGCCGAGACGTTCGCGGACCGCGACCGGATCGTCGTCGAATCGCTGCCGGACTTCGTCGACCGCGAGAAGATCGCCGACTTCGCGGACCACGAGATCGCCACCGACGTGGCGGTCGGGCTGGAGACGGCGACCGACCGCGTCCGTCACGACTGCGTGAACAAGTACTTCGACTTCGCCGACTTCGAGGACGCCTGCGCCGAGGCGGCCGCGGCCGACGGCGAGTTCGCCGCCGACGTGGGGATCAAAGCGTACCTCCTGATGAAGCCGCCCTTCCTCGCGGAGCCCGAGGCCGCCGCCGACATGATCGATTCGATCCGGCGCTGCGCGGCCGTCGACGGCTGTCACACGGTCTCGATGAACCCGACGAACGTCCAGCGGTACACGATGGTCGACGAGCTGTTCTTCGAGGGGGGCTACCGGCCGCCGTGGCTCTGGTCGGTCGCGCACGTACTGGAAGAGACCGCCGACGTCGACGCCATCGTCGTCTCCGATCCCGTGGGGCACGGCTCCGACCGCGGCGCGCACAACTGCGGCGAGTGCGACGACCGCGTCCAGACCGCGATCAAGGACTTCGACAGGCGGCAGGACCCGAGCGTGTTCGAGCAGGTGTCCTGCGAGTGCGAGGCCACCTGGGAGTACGTGATGGACGAGGAGACGAGCTACAACATGCCGCTGGCGCGGTAAGCGCGGTCGGCGCGTCGACCCAGAGCGGGCAGGGGAGCGCCCTCGCGCGAGCACAGCCCCCGCCAAACTCCCGGACGCGACCCGCCGATCCCCCGCCGGTCTCCGCGGAACGATTGTGAACGATGCCGATCAATATTTCCCTCATTTAGTAAACGTACGGCCCAGAACATTCGGAAACGAGTCACAAATCGGCGTGGCAAAGTCGATCATACTGAACGATCAGGTCGAACAAGGCCCTTATACCTCGGACCCGTACAGTAGAACATGAACGCAGACGCCAGCGGTTCCCCGCCCTCCCGCGGGAAGTCGGTCCTCTTCTGTCCGGAGTGTCGCTTCGAAAGCCCCCTGTCGGACGGGTGGCTCGTCGTCAGCGACGGCGACGAGCGGACGCTCGTCTGTCCGAAGTGCGGCCACGTCGCCGACCACCGGTCGGCGCGATCAGCACCGACGCCGCAGCACGCCGACTGATTCCCGCGGCGAGGGTCGCAGCCGTCGTTATCCTTCTTCCGGCGCCCGTTCCGCGAGAACCGGTATCTCGGACAGCTTCTCCGCGTCGAGCGCGTCCCAGTCGACGCCGTCGGGTCGCGCGTACGGCGTCTCCGTCCGGAGCGTTCGCTCCGGTGTGACGACGAGGTCGAGCGGCACGTCGTGAGCGTCGGGCTCCTGGAGGTCGACATCGGCTCCGACCGCCGACTCGGGTCCGTCGAGGACGGAGAGCTCGTGAACCGTCGTCGCGACCGTCGTGTCGTCATCCACGA
The DNA here is from genome assembly GCF_002727095.1 of Halorubrum sp. C191. Taxonomy (NCBI): domain Archaea; kingdom Methanobacteriati; phylum Methanobacteriota; class Halobacteria; order Halobacteriales; family Haloferacaceae; genus Halorubrum; species Halorubrum sp. C191. Next base: position 38,266 of record NZ_NHNZ01000194.1, read on the forward strand.
CGTCGAGTTCGCGGAGCACCGCCCACTCCAGGTCGCTGTACCCCTCGCCCTTGCCGACCCGGGCGCCGCCCGTCGTGACGCCGACGGAGCCGACGACGATCAGGTCGACGCGCGCGACGCCATCGGGCGCTGTCGGCGTCCCGTACTCGGAGATGCCGGAGACGGTCGTCGCGTCGTCGATCTCGTCGGGCGGGATCTCGGCCGGATCGAGGCGGAGGAACGGGTTCGGGTCGCGGAGCCGCGGCTGCGCGACGTAGACGGTCTTCCCGGCGCGGAGCGCGGCCCGACGGACCGGCAGCTGCGGCGCGTCGGGGTTGGCCTTCAGCGTCGCGGCCGACTCCCACGCCTCGGTCTCCGCGAGCCGCGTCGCCGCGGCGTCCGCGCCGGCGAAGTTCGGGATCCGGTCGTGCGGCGGGAACGGGAACCGCGCCTGATCGCCCTCGTCGAACGCGTCCCACACCGCCTCGCGGACAGCCTCTTTGTCCATGGGAGTCGGTCGGCCCTCGCGGACAAGTAGTCGGCGACGCGGCGAACGGCGGGGAGTTATATACCCGATCGCCGTCATCACGGCGTATGATCGAAGACGGACTCTCCTATCCCGTGCGCGGCGACTGGGTCGGGCGGATGGTCGTCGGCGGCGTATTGGGGCTGCTCTCGGTGCTGGTGATCCCGACGTTCCTCGTGTTCGGATATCTCGTGCGGGTGCTGGAGCGCACCGTCGCGGGGGACGACGAGCCGCCGGAGTTCGACGACTGGGGCGACCTGCTGGCGAAGGGCGTCGTCGGGGCGCTGATCGCGCTCGCGTACTCGGTCGTCCCGGTCGTCCTCTACGTGGTCCTCGTCACCGTCGTCGCCGGGATCGGGTCGGGCGTCGGCGGCGATATGGGTGCGCTCATCGGGGTGACCGGCGCGCTGCTCGCGCTGGCGTTTCTCCCGGTGCTGCTGTTCGTCTACTACGCGGTCCCGGCGGCCCTCACGGCGTACGCGGTCCGCGGCAGGGCGGGCGCGGCGTTCGACGTCGACCTGCTCAAACCCACGCTTTTCAGCGCCGACTACCTCCTCGCAGTACTGGCACCGATTCTCGTCGCGATCGGGGTGTTCGTCGTCTCCGTCGTGCTCCTCGTGACCGTCGTCGGGTCGGTGCTCGTCCCGTTCGTCCAGTTCTACGGACAGGTCGCCGTGTTCCGGATGTTCGGCGCGGCGTTCGCGGACCGGACCGACGGGATCGACGCCGGGAGGGAGAGCGTCGGCGACGCCGCGACCGCCTGAGACCGCGCCGCCGCGACGCGCCTTTTAAACCGCTCTACCGACCACGTACGCGTATGTTCGAAGACCGGCCGGACCGCGACGCCGAGGTCGTCCTCGTGGGGCGCTCGAACGTCGGCAAGTCCACGCTGATGCGCGAGCTGACGGGCCACGACTTCTCGACCGGCGGCAAACCGGGCGTCACCCGCCAGCCGAACCACTTCGACTGGGCCAGCGAGAGCTTCATGTTCACGGACCTACCCGGCTTCGGCTTCATGTCCGGCGTCGAGGAGGAGCACCGCGAGCAGATCAAGACCGACATCGTCCGCTACCTAGAGGACAACGCGGACTCCATTCTCGCTGGCGTCGTCGTGATGGACGGGAAGGCCGCGGTCGACATCATCGACCGTCACGCCGAGCGGGGGAATATTCCGCACGACGTGGAGATGTTCGGGTTCCTCGAAGACGTGGGAGTCGAGCCGATCATCGCCGTCAACAAGACCGACAAGATCGACGACCTCGACGAGCGGCTCGACGCGATCTGCGACCGGCTCGGCCTCTACCCGCCGTGGCAGCAGTGGTCCGACCGCGTGGCTCCGATCTGCGCGAAGCGCGGCGACATCGAGGCGCTGGAGGAGTGTCTCCGAACGCGCTTCCACGACCACAACCGCGACGACCTACTGAAATTCGTCTCTTAAGTATCGGTGTGAGACGGTGGGGTCGGTTGCGCAGAGATTTCAGCCGAATTGGTACAATCGGCCAGCTGTGGATCGGCGGAAAACACCTCCAGACCCCAGTCGCTCGGCTGTACCTGACTGACGAACGATCGACGGTGAACAGCTCCAAAGACTCAGTCGCGAGGGTTCGGTGCGCTCGCTGTCGTTCGAGACGCCGGAGGCGTCTCGTGATAACGAGAGAGCTTTGCTCTCTCGAACCACGCTCCTCGTCGCTCGCTCCACTCGCTCCTGCGGTGCTCGCGTCGCGCGCCTTCGCCCTCGCAACTGTCTATTTGAGTCCCACCCCGCAACCGCACCTCACGCCTCCCCAGCCTCGTCGGCCTCCCTCCGCTTCGCTCCGGTCGACCGACTCCCTCGCGCGTGCTGCTCGGCCGCGGAGCGGCCTCGCAGGCACGCGCCGCCGCGAATTTGTTTATAAACTACCGCGTCAGTGCCCGGCTCGAATCCCTCGCTTCAGAACTCGAAGCCGACCGCGTCATCGCTCGGGCGGAGCGGGCTCTTCGGGTACGGCGGCTCGGCGTCGGGGTCGTTGTACGCGCGCGGCGCCACGTCGTTCGGCCCGTCCGAGTAACAGAGCGCGGCGAGCGTCTGGATCGCGGTGCGGCCGCTGGCGAGTTCGAACTGGCCGCCCCCGTACATCCGGATCCCCTCGCGCTCGCAGTATGCGATCGTCTCGAACAGCGATTCGAGGGTGCCGAACCGCGAGGGTTTGATATTACACCACCCCGGCTCGACGGGGAGCGATTCGAGACTCTCGACGCCGTCGATCGGGTAGTCGAACGAGAGGCGGTCAGCCTGCGGCTCGACGAGCGCGCTGGTCGCGGGCGTGAACGCGGGGTCCTCCACGACCGCCGCCGGGAACGCCGCGAACACGTCGCGGTACAGCTCCGGGTCGGGCTCGACGTCGACCTCGGTCCCCTCGTACCACCCCTTGAGGTCGAGGACGCGCACGGCGTCGGTTTTCCGGAGAGTTTCGAACGCCGACTGCGGCCACTCCGCGGTGGGGTCGAGCTTGAACTCCAAGTCGGCGTTGCGCGCGAGCAGTTCCTCGACCCGGTCGGTCGACGGGGGATCACCGAGGCGAGTGGAGACGACAAACCGAACTGAATCGGGGTCGACGCCGAGCCGGTCGCCCAGCGTCTCCTCGCGTTGCCGGAGCGCCAGGTCGAGCGCCGCGCTCTCGACCGCCCAGCGCCGGTAGTTGCGTGCGGTCTCGTTCTCGGGCGGCGTTCCGTGGAAGAGGTCGATCTCGTCGAGTCGGTCGGAGAGCGCGTCGATCGTCCACTCGCCCTCGATGTCGATCGGGTCGGTCCCGGCGAGCGCGTCGTGGTCGGCGGTCTCGTAGGTCACGTCCTCGCCGCGCCCCACGACGCCGTCGCCGGAGAGCCGGTACTCCGTCGTCGTCCGCTCGAAGCCGCTCGTCGTGTCGGCGACGTACCGCCGGCGGGCGACGGACTCGATCGTCACCGACATGTCGGCGATCCGCTCGTAGTGGCTCATAGCACAGTCGAAGCGGGCCGATCACTTAAATCGGTGAGCGGGAGGTGGCGTCGGACTGGCTACGTCCCGAGGTCGCCCGCGCGGCGTCGGAGCGTCGCGATACGGGTTCCGAGCGTCCAGAACAGCGGGATCACGGTAAGTACGACCGCGCCGGCGGCCGCGACCTGAAGCACGGTCGTCGTGAACCACGGCTCGCCGTCGGCGTACGGCAGCGCGGTGTGTGTCACGTCGCCGATCACGGGGACAAAGTAGTCCATCAGCAGGTCGACGGTGTACCACGCGGTCGCGATCGCCACCGCGCGGAGCGGGAAGTCGGTGATGCGGTGGAGGACGAACGCCTGGACGACCATCGCGAGGTGGCTCACGAGCAGGAACGCGTACAGCCCGGGGCCGTTGACCGCGAGGAACTCCGGCCAGAAGACGACGAGGACGTACGGGGTCCACAGCCCGAGCTTGACGTTGCCGAAGAAGGCGAGCGCGGCGAGGGTGTCGCTCGACCGCCCGAGCGCCCACGCGCCGAGCGCGAGCGCGATGAGCAGCGTCGCGCCGGGGCTGTCGGGGATGAAGAGCCACATCTCCGTCGGGAGGGCGCGGAACTGGAACCGGTAGTACCAGAAGCCGAACGCGGTGCCGACGAGGTTGATGACAACGATGACCCACGCGAACCGGAAGGCGACGTCTTCCAGCCGTTTCGGGAGCGGCGCGACCCACCGCGGCAGCGACTCGCGGTCCGGCGGGTCGCGTCCGAGCGCGCCGACGATGTCCATACCGCGGGCTCGGACCGGGCGGGCAAAGCGGTGGCGGTCGCGGTGGACGCGACCGGCGATGCGGGCGACCGCGACGAAAAGGGCTATGCGTGCCCGGCGGGAAGGCGGGGGTATGCGCCCGCGAACGCTGCTCGCGCTGCTGCTCGTCGTCCCCCTCGTGGACGCGCTGTTCCTGATCGTGGTCGCGACGCGGCTCGGGTGGGCCGTCACGGTCGCGCTCGTCGTGTTGACGGCCGTCCTCGGCATGCTCCTGCTGCGCGCCGAGGGACGCGCGACGCTCGCGCGCATCCAACGCAAACTGGCCCGGGGCTCGCCGCCGACCGACGAACTGCTCGACGGCGGGCTGCTCATCGCCGCGGGCGCGTTCCTGCTCACGCCGGGGCTCGTCACCGACGCCGTCGGGTTCCTCCTTGCCCTCCCGCTCTCGCGGGTTCCGATCCGAATGGCCCTGAAGAAGTACGTCGTCGTCCCGTACCTCGAACGCGAGACGGACGGCTTCTTCTCGGGGAACGTCTACGTCGGCGGCTTCCCGGGCGACGGTGAGGGCGGGTTCTCGATGGGCGGCGGCTTCCCCGGTGGTCCCGGGGGCGACCCCGACGGGTTCGACGGCGGCAGCGGCACGGACGCCGACGAGAGCGTCGCAGGGAACGCGGGCTCCGGTGGCGCGTCGACGGACGACGACGTCGTCGACGTGGACTTCACCGTCGAAGAGGAGGAGCGGAAGGGAAGCGACTGACGGCGCCGGGGTCGCGATCCCCCGTGAAACCGCCACACGGCGGGGCGGCCTTCGAAAGGAAACCCTTAAGATCCTACCCGCGCAACGACTGAATGCGCTCACCTGGGCCAATAGCTCAGTCAGGTTGAGCGCTCGGCTGATAACCGGGAGGTCCACGGTTCAAATCCGTGTTGGCCCACCTACAACGTCCACGGTCTTCGGCCGTGGCGTGTTAGGGGCCGGGAACTCCCCAGCCACCTAATTCCGTCCTAACTCTCGATAGTTAGAGCCTTCTGTACCAGTAGAATTCGACCGTCGTGTCCACGGATACCGCGACGTGGTCAGCCCCGTCGTAGCCTAGCCGTAGCGCACGGCGCCACGTTCGTGGACCTCCGACCGCGTCGACGAGCGCGGACCGGTGACGGTATCGATCGAGTTGCGATCGACGACGGTGAAACTGGAAGCCGTCCCGAAGCAAGCGAGGAGAGATATGCGCGGGTCTGCCTCTGACGTGGTGTTCCGGTTACACCGATCTGTTAGAGGGACTAGAGGCGGAAAAGTTTGCTGAAATATGTTGTCGTCCCTTCGCTGAGAGCCCTCTGGCAGAGGCCATTGACAACGACCCACACGGCTCTGACTGTGCGTTCGGGCCGATACGCGAACGGTCCGACGACGAGAGGAGACCGGCCGTGAGCGAGGGCAGCGATATCGGCCCACTCCGAGACCGATCAACGCTCGGTGAGCGTCTCACTCGGCGTCGACGTCGATGTTGAGGACGTCTTCGATGATATCGTCGTCCCGAAAGTCGGTCGCGAGGTCGAAGTCGACGTTCAGCGCGTCGTAGTGAGCGCGGGCGCACTCGATCTTCGTCGCCTCGGACGGCCGGAGGTCGTCTTCGGTGCCGAACTTCGTCTCCCTGATGAGGTACAGTCGGCGGTCTTCCGCGTCCGCGCGGACCGCCGTCTCCTTGTCGAAGAGGACGGCCCAGTCCGGGTTGTACGGCCCTATCGGCGTGGGGAGCTGATACTCGCGCGGGAGCTTGATGAACAGCGCGACGGAGTCGTCCCGGTCGAGGCGGCGCGCGAACCGCCGCTCACCCTCGCTGTCGCAGATAACCTTATCGTAGACGCTCTTGTCCACGCTGACGGTGTTTTCGGCGTAGGTCTCGACCTCGCTGAGGATGTCCGTCGGGTGCGCATCGCCGATCCGCTCGTAGTCGATGTGTTCGACCACGTACTCGGTTTTGACCGCGTCGATCGTCTCGCGGGCCGCGACCCGATACGCGTGGGGGTTCTTCAGTAGCTGGTCGACCGTCTCGGATTCGAGGATGATCTCTGCGACTGTTTGCTTCGTCAGCCCCGTCTCGGCGGCGATATGACTGACGACATCCGGGAGCGGGCCGTCGCGGTCGACGGACTCCACCTGCGAGGCGATGCCCACCGTCTCGATGTCGGCGCCGTCGTCCATCGATAGCTCTCCGCGGGAGACGCGGAGCCGCGGCTCGTCGACCGTGACGCCGGCGAGTTCGGCCGCCGCGCTCTCGACGAGCGCCGGCGAATCGATCGTCGTCGTGTACGTCGTTTTCGGCGCGATCCGCTCCCACAGCCTCGCGAACGCGGGGGACTCGTCGACGACCTCTGTCCGCGGCGTGACGACGGTCCGGTCCCGGTGATCGTTCGTCTGCGCGCGCATGTCGTCGCCGTAGTCCGTCGCCGAACTGTACTCCGCCTGGAGGTCGTCGGCGTAGTCGGCGTAGCTCTCGTTGGCGATGACCGTGAGGCGATTGCGCCGGTCGCCCGGCGGCAGGCGCGTCCCGTCCTGATAGACGGGGAGTCGAACGCCGCGTCCGATCTCCTGGCGCTTCTTCACCGAACTGACCGTATTGTTGAGCGTACAGATCTGGAAGACGTTGGGGTTGTCCCACCCCTCCTGGAGCGCGCTGTGCGAGAAGATGAACTGCGTCGGCTCGTCGGCGGAGAGCAGCGTTTCCTTATCTCGCATGATGAGCTCGTACGACTCCACGTCGTCCCGGATCGAGCTCTCTCGCACCTTGATGTCGCCGCTCGTCGTCGTGGCGAAGTACGCGCCGGCGACGTCCTCCGGCGACTGATCGGGGAACAGATCGCTGTACCGGTCTTCGGCCTTCAGCTCGGTGAACGCCTCGCAGAAGGCTTCCCAGAGGTGGCCGGTCTCGTCGCCGCTCCTGCCGCGGAAGTTGTCGATCCGATCGATGAAAAAGAGGCTCAAGACTTTGATCCCGTCTCGGCGGTAGTCGAGCGCCTTCTCGAAGTGCTCGCGGACCGTCTCCCGGATCTGCCGGTGCTGGATCGTCTCGATGTCGGTGTCCGTGGACTCCCCGCTGTGGAGCCGCGTCCCGTCGCTGAGCTCGATGACTTCGTGGCGGGCGTCGATCGACGCCACCTCGACACCCTCGTACGGCGGTAAGCCGTTGCTCGCCGCGTAGAGGCTGTCCCCGGCGCGGACCGTCTTCTTTCCGAGTTGGGCCCCGGTCGACCGGTCCTTGTACAGCTCTATCCGTGCCTTCGGACCGGCGTCGAACGACAGCGGTCGAACGTATCGCTTGTCGAAGTCCTCGTCTTGGACGACGGAGAGCACTTCGATGGTTTTCACCAACCCCTTCTCGTGCGCGTCGACGGGCGAGAGCTCGTACACCTTGTTTCTGATCCGTCGGTGCGTCGCCGAGTACCGAAGCGTACAGAGGGGGTCCAACGCCGAGATGGCCGCTTTGCTCTTCTCGCCCTCCATGTTCTGCGGCTCGTCCAAGACGGCGATCGGATTGGTCGCCGCGATGCGGTCGACCGGGCGGTCGCCGTTGAGCTTGTCGTGAGGCCGGAACATGACGTTCTCGTCGCTCCGGTTGATGCTCTGGAGCGTCATGACCATGACCTCGATCTGGCTGCTGCTGCCGAACCGGATCACGTCGCTCAGCGTCGACGAGTCGTACTCGGTCCAGTTGAACGGCGGCCGCGAATACAGCGAGTCGAAGTGGGCTCGCGTCTGCTGTATCGTTTTCACGACGCCCTCGCGGATCGCCACGCTCGGAACGACGATGAGGAACTTTCGCCAGCCGTACCGCCGGTAGAGCTCGTGGATCGTCCGGAGGTAGACGTACGTCTTGCCCGTCCCGGTCTCCATGTCGACGCTGAAGCTCAACAGGTCGGTCGTCTCGCCGTCGGCCGCCCGATAGAGGTCGTCGCTCTGTGCGAGGTCGTGACGCCGCTGGACCTTTCGCGTGTTGGCCGTGAGCTGCTCCTCGGAGAGTGCTAACTCGTTCGGAACGGTCGTCCCGTGCGTCCCGAACGCGGGCTGCTCGCCGACGTTCGGCTGGCCGTCGAAGACGTCGGTGACCGCGTCGACGGCCTCCTGCTGATACTCGAGGTCGGGATCGAATTCGAATTCCATGGTCAGATCGTTCGGAGCGAGAGGTCGCGGTTGAGGCGTTCCTTGTCCGTATCGGAGAGGCTCCCGTCCAAGCAGACGTACTGCGTGTCCGCCGGGAGATCGAACTCGGTGAGCGTCTCGTACGTCACCGATTCCGCGAAGGTGACCACCGCGTCGCGGTCGTCTTCGGACAGGTGATAGGTGTGGTCCGCGAGGGCCTCGACGGCGGCGTCCAGCGAGAACCCGAGCAGGAGCTGTACCTCGACCAGCGCGGCGTCCGGATCGGTCAGATCGACGGCCGAGCCGGCGTCGGCCGCGTATCGTTCGAGCGCGGCGCGGGCTTCCGACTCCGTGTCGGGCCGTCCCCACCGCTCGAAGCGCGACTCCCCGAGCGTGTACTTGTCGAAGCCGAGCCCCGGAGCGGCGCCCGGCAGGTCGTGGTCGTCGGCGACCTGCTCGCTCGCCAGCCGCAGGCGCCGCTCGCAGACCTCCGCGTGGGTCGTCTCTTCCCCCCGCGGCTCGTCGAGTTCGTCGTCCAGTTGGACGAGCATGAACCGGACGGGGTCGTCGAACTCCTCGGTCGCGTTGAGCTGCATGACCGCGTGGCCCGTCGTCCCCGATCCCGCGAAGAAGTCCAAGACGATGTCGCCGCCGTCCACGCTGTGGCGGATCAGCTTCCGGATCAGGTCCGTCGACTTGGGGAAGTCGTACGCCTTGTAGCCGAACAGCGATTTCAGCTCGCGCGTCGCCGTGCCGGTCATCCCCGTCTGGAGGACGGTGCGGTCGAAGGCGTCCTCGAACAGCTCGATGTCCTCGTCGGTCGTCGTCGTTTCGATCCACGACGAGAGCGGCTTGTACCGGCTCTCGATCTCGTTTTGGAAGCGTTTGAACTTGGGCACGCCCTCGCCGTCGTCGGGGAAGAGGATCCGACCCTCCTCGATGTACTGCCGCATCGTCTCCTCGCCGAGGCGCCAGACGCTGTTCGGGTCCGGCTGATAGGTGTGGCCGGTCTCGGGGTCCGTGATCTCGTAGAACATCGTCGGCCGCTCGTCTTTCGTCCGCGAGTTCTTCAGATCGCCGGCGACCCACGGGCCGCGCGGATCGTCGTCCGGGTTCGTGTAGTTGTCGAACGACTTCTCGACGCCCCGCATCTCGAACGCGTCGGACCGCTGGTACACCACGACGTACTCGTGGTCGATGGACATCCCGCCCGAGTTCCGTGCGTCGGGGGTCCGGCGCTTCCAGACGAAGGTGCCGACGTAGTTGTCCTCGCCGTAGATCTCGTCCATGAGGTGGCGGAGGTTGTGGTACTCGTTGTGATCGATGCTCACGAAGATCGCCCCGTCGTTCCGGAGGAGATTCCGCCCGAGGAACAGCCGGGGATACATCATCGACAGCCAGTCGCTGTGATACCGCCCGTTCGTCTCCGGGTTGCTCACCAGCTTGTCGCCGTCCGCCGTCCGCTGGCCGGTCTCCCGCTCGTAGTCGGCGGCCGCGGTCGAGTAGTCGTCCTTGTAGATGAAATCCGACCCGGTGTTGTACGGCGGGTCGAGGTAGATCATCTTTATTCGCTGCTGGTAGGACCGCTGGAGCGTCTTCAGGATCGCGAGGTTCTCGCCCTCGATGAAGTGGTTGCCCGACCCCCCGTAGTCGACGCTCTCGTCGGGACGCGGGACCAGCGTCTGCTCCGTCGCCGCCTGGGCGCGTGCGGTGGCCTCGCGCTTTCCGGCCCACGAGAGCTCGTACCGCTCCGTCCCCGACGACTCCCCGTCGGCGTCGAGCAGCGATTCGAGCTTCGCCGCGTCGAGCTCTCCCTCGGAGAACGCGCTCGGCACGATCTCACGGAGTTTCGCCCGTATGGCGGCCGCGTTGGACGGTTTCTCCAGTCGGTCACGCTCATCACTCATATACACCCGGAGAGAACCGACACGGGGTTAAACCATCGTACTGGGGACCGAGATCGGGCCCGAGCCTCGTTGAGAGCCCGGTCGACGACGCCGGTTCGCGTCGCGGGCGGGGCTCACCGAGTCAGGGCGGCGTCGTCGCGAGTTCGAACAGCCGTTCTTCGCCCCGCTCCGCGGGCGACCGGCGCCCGCCGAGGAGCTCGATCAGCTTCGAATACGTGAGACAGCGGAACGGGTTGTCGTCGGTCAACTCGTCGAGGGCGGGCTGCGTGACGGCCTTCTCCCATCGATCGTATCGGTTGTCGGGGACGACGGACACGGCCCGGGGCGTCGCGCCGGTTTCCGCGTACGCGTTCCCCATGCGAACGATTCCGTCCTGCGGGTCCGTCGAGTGCTCCACCTCGAACATCGCGACCGGCGTCTCGCCGTCGAACCAGATCAGGTCGACGTTCCTGAGCCGCTCGCGAACGGTGTCGGAGAAGTCGCCGGGTATCCGCAGCCGCGTCTGCGTATCGCGGAGGACCTCGCTGCGATCGGTCTCCGGGTCCCCGATCCACGCGTCGTAGCCGACGGACTTGCCGAACTCGGCGAGTCGGTTGATGATCCGGTCGTGGTCCAGTTCCAGCTGCTCGCGCTGCGTTTCCGTGTCGACCAGGCCCTCCTCCTCGGCCAAGGTGTTTCCGGCGAGCGTCTGCTGGTACGAGTCGCGTCGCCGCCAGTAGACGACGCCGTCTTTCTCGACCGGCTCAGCGGTCGACTGTAACACGTCCAATATCTCTTGGTTCTCCGGCGTCTGCGCGTCCTTGAGGCTCGTGAAGATCCGCGAGAGGATCTCGTCGAGCGTGGCGGCGGACCCCTCCTTCCCCGCGTAGACGGATTCGATCAGCCACCTGATGCGGCGCTGGAGCGGGATGTACTCGACCTCGTCGGTCGCCGCCCAGTCGGCGGTCGTCCACGCGTCGCCGTCGGCGGTGCGTTCGAGGTAATCGTCGAAGAGGCGGCGATAGTCGAAGTCGCGCACCTGTTCGGAGTGCATCCTGTTGTCCTCGATGAGCCGCAGCGTCACCCCGCGGACCAGCTGATCGTACGTCGCGCGGCCGTCGTGGAGCCGGATGACGCGCTTCGCCTCCTCCAAGATGGACTCCCGGACCGCCTGAATGTCACCGAAGTCCAGTTCGGGCTGTTCCCGGGTCTCCGGTCGCCGGAACGTGATGTAGATGTCGCCGTTCATCGTCCCCGGCTTCCGGCGGTTGATCCAGTTCGTGTACTCCTGTGCGGGAACCTGATAGACCGCGTCGACGTAGTCGAACCCGGCCTGCTGGATCGCGTGCATCAGGGAGTTCCAGTATTTGAGTTCGCTGCTGTGGAACGTGACCGTCAGATGTCCGCCGCTCTCGAGCACTCGGAACACCTCCTCGAACGCCGCCGCGAGCATCTCCTCGTAGCGCTCCCGCGGCTTCTCTTGGCGCGGATTGACGACGATTTCGTCCTCCCAGTTGACGCTGCTGTCCAGCCAGCTGTTCGCCATGTAGCTGAGCTCGAAGTACTGGACGGCGTCGCCGTACTCGGGATCGGTGAACACGTACTGTACCGACTGGTCGTCGACCGGGAGGTCGCGCGCGTCTCCCTGGATGAACCTCCCTCGGTCTCCCACGGGGTCGCCCCCGTTCAGTTCGTCGTTCGCCTCGCGCATGCCGTCGAGCACGGTCGAGAACCGGTTCCGGAACGCGTGCGCGACGTTGAGTTCGAGGTTCTCCGGGTGGATGACGTAGTTCTTCGCCGCCCAGCCCTTCTTGTTCGGCCGCTGCATCCGGCTCACGTGTTCGAGAATGGCGACGAAAGTGAGCAGGAGGGCGTCGACGACGGTCCGGTCAAATTCCTGTGTTTCCAGCCGGTGTATCTCGTGCCGGAGGATAGACAGCGCGATCAGATTCCGGTCGGTGAACAGCTTGTCGACGCGCTCGGTCCCCGGACGACTCGTGTAGAAGTCCTGTCCGTTGGGGTACACCAGCTCGTTGTCGGGGTAGTAATAGGGGGGCGAGAGCTCGCCGATCCGGTCGAGTTTGGCCTCGTCCGCCTCGTCCAGCGGGACCGTTTCACTCGCGTCGCACTCCGGACAGACGTACTTGAGCTCGTTCGGAACGTCCTCCTCGATCCGGATGTACCCGTTTTCGAACAGCCGCTGGTTGATCGCCCGCGTTATCTCCGACTTGCGCGCGTCGCCGAACTCGTCTAAGTCGATGCGCTCCACCAACGCGTCGTGCGAGAGGCGCTCGGCCTCGCTGAGCTGATCGTAGATTTCCGTCGCGAGGGCATCGAGCGTCCCGTCGCCGGATATCGGCTCGCTCGCTTGCCCCGGACTGGGCGAGTACACCCGAGTCGCGGTCGTTTCGAGCGTCCGCGCCCGTTCGTGGCCGCAGTTCCGGCACGTCGTCTCGTAGAGCCACCGGAATGACCGCTGCGCGTCGCCGTCGGCGCCGCCGACCTCGTGGCGCCGGTACCGGAGGTTCTCCATCACGGTGTCGAACCCGTCTTCGAGTTCGTCCAAGTCCACGTGAGCGGCGGTCGTGCGGGCGATGTGGCGGAACAGCGGGTTCAGGTCGTTGTAGATACCGCGACGGTCCGCCCGGAGCGCCTCCAAGGCGGTGACGCCGCTCCCGGAGAACGGGTCCAGCACCGTCTCCCCCTCGTCGGTGAACTGCTCGATGTAGCTCGTGACGAGGTTCTGTGGCTTCCGCCCCCAGAACCGAACCATGTTGTACATCGGTGTGTTCGGCGAGGAGACGGCGTGTTCGGGGGGCTCCGTGATATCGTCCGCAGGCATATCGATCGGTTACCGGGGGGGAGGTAGCTGCCGGGGATAAGGGCACCGCCTCACGACCGGCGATATCTCTATAAGATAGCTGACTGTTTAGACGGAACGTCGATGGACATCACGACGGAAACGATAGACTGCGACGGGCACGGCGGCTTCGACTGCGTTCGGTATCGGTTCGACTACGGCGGCGAGGACCGCGCGCTGCTCGACGAGCTACGAGACGACGGGGAGCGTCTCGCTGAGGGCTCCGACGGACGGATGGCCCGGGATAGCTCCCGCGGCAGGTCGGCCGACACGCAGAGCGTCGACGGTATCTCGGGAGTGCTGGCGGAGTGGGTGTGGAAAGACTGGCTCACCCGAACGGCCGAGCGGCGCGACACGGGCGCGGACGTGTTCCAAGACGACGAGTGGGACACCCCACAGGAACAGGTCGACATCACCGTCGACCGCGGCCGCGGCGAGAGCGCCGCCGTGGAGGTCCGGTCGTCGTTCCCCTACACGGGCGCGGAGAAGGCGGTGTGTACCCACTTCGACGTGATTGGCTGGTACAACAACGAGGTGAAGAAACGCGAGATACGGAAGGACTACTACGTCCGCGTGTTGTTCCCGTTCCACAAGAGTAACTTCTGGACGGAGTTCGAGTCGAACTCCTTCGACGTCTACCTGGCCGGGGGTGCGCCCCGAGCGATGCTAGAAGACAGCCCGCACGCCGAAGACAAGCCGTTCACGCCTCACTGGGACGACTCCTCCGACGGTGGCCAACGGGGGACGTACCGGGTGATCAGCCCGATCGCGAACGCGATGGACACGCCGGCGATCACCGACGAGATCGTCGCGTAGGCGGGGCGAACGTCGAACCGAGCGCCACGGCCGCCGGAGCGACGGCGATCTGCACCCCAAGCGATCCGAGTCAGAGGTCGATCGGAGAACCGTTCGCGGCGCTCTCCGACAGCGCGTCGAGGATCCGCATGTTCGCAACGGCCGACGCGCCGTCGGTCACGGGGGTCGCGTCGCCGGCGACGCGGTCGGCGAAGTGCTCGACCTGAAGCCGGTACTGATCGACCGCCGGGAACGTCTCGACCCCGCGACGGCCGTCGATCTCGTACTCCAGGTCCAGCCGCTCGTCGGCCGGGGCGTCGAAGGCGTTCTCGACCGCGACCCACCCGTTCGTCGCGTCCACGCGGTACCGCTCGACGTGGCGGGTGTCGAACCCGGAGGCGACCCGGGCCGACCGGCCGTCGCCGTACGCAAGCACGCCCGCGAGTTCGGTGTCGACGCCCGCGTCGCGGGTGTCCCCCGTGTGGGCGTACGCCCGGTCGGGAGCGCCGAGGACGGTGCGAGCCAGCGAGACGGGGTAGCAGCCGACGTCCATCAGCGACCCGCCGGCGAGCTCCGGGTCGAGTCGAACGTCGTTCGGGCGGTCGGACAGCGGGAACCGGAACGTCGCGGTCACCGTGCGCACGTCGTCGAGTTCCGTCGCGGCGAGCTCGACGGCGCGCTCGGTCCGGGGGTGGTACCGGTACATGAACGCCTCCATCAGGGTGACGCCGCGGCGGTCGCAGTGGTCGGCGACCGCTCGCGCCTCGGCGGCGTCGGCGGCCAGCGGCTTCTCGCAGAGGACGGCGAGCCCGGCGTCCGCGGCGCGTTTCGTCCACTCACCGTGGAGCCCGTTGGGGAGCGGGACGTACACCGCGTCGATGGCGTCGTCGTCGAGCAGTGCCTCGTAGGTGCCGTAACTGCGGGGGATCGAGTGGCGGGCGGCGAACGACGCCGCGCGGTCGGCGTCCCGGGACGCGACCGCGCCGACGGCGTGGTCGCTCGCGGCGATCGCCGGGACGACGGCCTTGTCGGCGATTCCCGCGGTCCCGAGGACGCCGAATTCGAGGCGGGCCGGTTCGGTCGAGTGAGCGCTCATGTCCGCCGCGACGCGGCCCCACCTCAAGTGGTTTGGGTCCCGGCCGAACGAGACGCTCGACGTGGGGCGGCGCGCAATGTATCCGTCTGCGAGCCCGAGACACGGGCGATGCGGTCCGACCCGCGAACCGCGCTCCGGCGGCTCTACAGACAGGTGGCACCCATGGAACTCACACGGACACAGGTACGCGAGTACGACCGCCGCGCGGCCGACGCCGGCGAGACCGAGACGGCGACGTTCGGCGTCGGCTGCTTCTGGGGCCCGGACGCGCAGTTCGGCGCGGTGGAGGGCGTCGTCCGCACCCGCGCGGGGTACGCGGGTGGGACCAAACGTGACCCGACGTACCACTCGCTGGGCGACCACACGGAGGTGGTTCAGGTCGATTTCGACCCCGAAACGATATCGTACCGGGATGTGCTGGAACGGGTGTTCGCGGCGCACGACCCGCGGCGGCAGTCCCGGAAGACGCAGTACCAGAACGTCGTCCTCGTCGAGCGCGCGGCCCAGCGGGAGGCCCTCGACGAGTTCCTCTCGGCGCGGGGACTCACCGCCGACGGGATCGACACGCGCGTCGAGCGGCTGTCGCGGTTCTCTCCCGCGGAGGACTACCACCAGAAGTACAGGCTCAGGTCCGCCTCGTCACTAATTGAGCCGTTCGACGCGGCCGGATACGACGGCGCCGAGCTGCGAGAGTCGCCGCTCGCCGCCAAGCTGAACGGGTACGTCGCCGGACACGACGTGAACGTCGCCGAGGAGCTCCCGGCGCCCGAGTGAGTCCGTCGAGGCTCGCCCGCTCGAACTCGATCGGCGACCAGCGTTCGCCATGGAACTCGCGCCGGGCGTACGCGCACTCTCCCTACACGTATCGCTGGACGGCCGGGAAGCGACACTCACTCCCACCGCGGTCGAGACCCCGCAGGGACTCCTCCTGATCGACGTTGGCCTGCCCGACGAGGTCGGCGTCCTCGGAGACGCGCTCGCGGACAAGGGGTTGTCCCTCGACGACGCGCGGGGCGTCCTCGTCACGCATTAGGAGCTCGACCTCGCCGGCTGTCTGGCGGCCGTGGTCGACCGGACCGGCGCCGCCGTGTTCGCCCACGAGGCAGAGGCCCCGTAGCTGGAGGGCGACGAGGAGCTCGTCAAGTCGAGCGAGGAGCGGCCGACGGTGATCGAACCGGCGACCGTCGACGTCCGCCTGACCGGGGGCGAGACGTTCGCGACGGCGGCCGGTCCGACGGAGGTCGTCCCGACCCCCGGCCACAGCCCGGGGCACGTGTCGGCGTACTTTCCCGGCCCCGAGCTGCTCGTCAGCGCCGACGGCGAACTCGCCGGGCTCAGCCCGGAGATGACCCCGGACCTCGACACCGCGCTGGAGAGCGTCGCAGTCCTCGCCGACCGGGACGTGGCGGAGACGGTCTGCTTCCACGGGGGCCACGTCGAGGCCGGGACGGAGCGCCTCGAAGAGATCGCTGGCGGTGAGTAGGGCCGACGCGCTGAGCGCGGACGCGTCGAGCGCGGATATGCGGTAACGTCGACGCTCAGAGAGCGAGCGCGCCCCCCGCGATCCGTGTCTTCAAGCCGGACGCGCCGTCACGGTTCGTCGTGGACGCGAACGAACTCTCGCTCCGGTCGTACGACCCGCGGGACGACGCGGCCGTGTGGGCGCTTCACGAGTGGGCGATGCGGGAGACCGGGGTCGACCCGTCCGACATCCCCGGCACCGACGACCTGCGGTCCGTGGCGGCGTCGTACCTCGACGCGGGGGGCGCGTTCGTCGTCGGCGTCGTTGACGCCGTCGACGCCGACCAGTCGCCGGACGATCCGTCGCCGGAGCGGCAGTCGGTGGATTCGGCGGCGTCACGGGCCCCGGACCAACTGGCGACCCACGACGGGACGCTCGCCGCGATGGGCGGCTACGTGCCCAACGAGGCCGGGCACGGCGACGAGCGCGACCGCCCCGGCGCCGCGGAGCTCCACCGGATGCGCGTCGCGCCGCCGTACCAGCGGCGCGGCTACGGACGGGCGCTGCTCGACGAGCTGGAGCGGCGGGCGGCCTCCGGTGGGTTCGAGACGCTCCTCGCGACGACCTCGACGCGCCAGCCCGCGGCGCTCGACTTCTACGCGAGTCGGGGATACGAGCGGACGGACACCTCGACCGCCGGCGCGTACGAACTCGTCCACTTCGAGGAGGAGCTCTGAGCGCCGCGCCGGAAGGGGTCAATCGGGCGGGAGAGTCTCACCCGGAGGGGTGACCTCACCCGGAGAGATCGAAGTGCTCCGCCGCCGTCTGCATGTCCTTGTCGCCGCGCCCGCAGAGGTTGACCAACAGCGTGTCGTGTCGGTCCTCCTCGGCGAGCTTGGCGGTCAGCGCGAGGGCGTGGGCCGGCTCCAGCGCCGGGATGATCCCCTCGGCCTCGCTCAGTTCGCGGAACGCGGCCAGCGCCTCGTCGTCGGAGACCGCGTGGTACTCCGCGCGGCCCATCTCCTGGAGCGCGGCGTGCTCCGGCCCGATGGCGGGGTAGTCGAGCCCGGCGGAGACGGAGTGGTTCTCGGTGTCGTCGCCGATCGTCTTCGTCTTCATCCCCTGGAAGATCCGCGGCTCCTCCTGTTTCGTCTTCGAGAGCGGGGCCGAGTGGTTCGCGTCGTCGGTGCCGCCCGGCTCGGCGCCGTAGAACATCACGTCGTCATCCTTGAACGCGTGCCAGAGGCCGATCGAGTTCGACCCGCCGCCCACGCAGGCGACGCACGCGTCGGGGAGGTCGCCGTGGCGCTCTTGGATCTGCTCGCGGGCCTCGGTCCCGATGACGGACTGGAACTCGCGGACCATCCGCGGGAACGGGTCGGGCCCCACGACGCTGCCGACGAGGTAGTGCGTCGAGTCGACGTTCTCGGCGAAGTCCTCTAACGCGGCGTCGACCGCCTCCGCGAGCCCCTCGTTGCCGCGGTCGACCGGCTCCACGTCCGCGCCCATGAGGCGCATCCGGAACACGTTCATCTCCTGTCGCTGCATGTCGTGCCGGCCCATGTACACGGTCGTGTCGAGGTCAAGCAGGGCGCCGACCATCGCCGTCGCGGTGCCGTGCTGCCCCGCCCCGGTCTCCGCGATCAGGCGGTCCTTCCCGGCCCGCTTGGCCAGCAGCGCCTGCCCGAGCGTGTTGTTGAGCTTGTGCGCCCCGCCGTGGAGGAGGTCCTCGTGTTTGAGGTAGATGTCCGCGCCGTACCGCTCGCTGAGCGTCTCCGCGTAGAAGACGGGCGTCGGCCGCCCCGCGAAGTGTTCGAGCAGGTCACGGAACTCCGCCATGAACTCGTCGTCGGCGACGGCCTCCTCGTAGGCCGCCGCCAGCTCCGCCAACGGTTCCTCCAGCGGTTCCGGGACGTGTCGGCCGCCGAACTCGCCGAACTCGCCTGGCGTACCCATGCGTGACCGGTGTGGCCGCGACTCAAAAAAGACGAGGGAACCCCCGGGCGCTGCCGCGGTCGCGGCGCCCGCCCGTGACCAACGATTTGTGTCGCGACCGAGACCGTGGCGTATGGAACGACTGGTCTGTTACGACTGCGGCGAGACGTACCCCGCCGGCGAGGCGGCCCGCTGCGCGTGCGGCGAGCCGCTCTGGTTCGACACGCACGGGACCGGGTTCTCGTGGCCCGAGGCGAGCGGCGGCGGTGGCGTGCGGCTCGGGCGAGACTCCCTCTGGCGGTACGAGCCCGTCCTACCCGCGGCGATCGTTCCGAGCGGCCTCGCCGCGGCCGCCGGGGGCACGCCGCTGTTCCGCGCGCCGTCGATCGAGCCGGCGGACGGGCCGCGGGTCCACCTCAAGGTCGAGGGGACCAACCCGACGGGGAGCTTCAAGGACCGGGGGACGGCCGTCGGGATGGCCCGCATCGACGGCCCGGTCGGGACGGTCTCGCACGGCAACATGGCGCTGAGCGTCGCCGCGCACGCGGCGGCGCTGGACCGGGAGGCCGCGATCCTCGTCGCCGAGGACACGCCGGACTCGCGGCTCGCGATGATCGCCCAGCACGACCCGCACCTGTTCCGGGTCCGGGGGGAGTACGGGCGGCTCTACGAGGACACGCTCGACCACGACCTCGGGGTCGCCTTCCTCAACTCCGACGCCCCCCTCCGGGTCGCCGGCCAGAAGACGGTGGCGTACGAGATCTGCGAGGCGTTCGCTCCCGACGCGCCCGACGCGATCGTCCTGCCGGTCAGCAGCGGCGGACAGGCGAGCGGCGTCTGGAAGGCGCTCCGAGAGCTGGACGCGGCGGGAGTGCTCCCGTCGATCCCGCGGATCTACCTCGCGCAGGCCGCCCGCTGTGACCCGATCGCGCGGGCGTTCCGGCGGGGAGACTCCCGCGTCGAACCCGTCGCGGGCGAGCCGACCGCGGCCGTCTCGATCAACAACGCCGACCCGCCGAGCGGGAACCGCGCGCTGGCCGCCGTCCGGGCGACAGACGGCGGCGTCGTCTCCGTCTCGGAGGAGTCGATGCTGGCCGAGACTGACCGGCTCGCGGCCGACGCCGGAGTCTCCGTCGAGCCGTCGTGCGCGGTGGCGACGGCCGCCGTGCGAGAGCTCGCCGCGGCGGGCGAGTTCGGCCCCGACGACGACGTGGCCGCGATCCTGACGGGGTCGGGGTACAAGTACGGAGCGACCGAGGTCGAGGGCTCGTCCGTTCGGGAGGTCGACCGGGCCGACGTTCCCGACGCGGTCCGCGATATCGTATCGTGACCGGCCGGACGCACGGAGGTCGTTCGGAAGAGCGGCCAGCGGGGTCGGCGGCCTCGTCGGAGCGGCTACGGCGCGGCCTGCTTCGTCGAGACCAGTTCGATCACGTCGCGGTGGGAGAGCTCGCGGTCGGTGCCCACCTGCCGGCCGCTCCGGCAGTCGGTGCCGTGGAGCAGCCCCTCGCCGATGTCCGAGTGGATGTGGTACGCGAAGTCCTCCGTCGTCGACCCCTCGGGGAGGATGAAGCAGTCGCGGAAGACTCCCTTCTCGTCTTTGCTCCCGTTCGCGGAGCCGGGGAAGACGGCGATACAGCCCAGCACGTCGAAGACGGCGGACTCGAGCGCGCCCTGGACGCCCGTGCCGTCGTACTCGTCGACGAACTCGGCGATCTGGTCGAGGCCGGCCTTCTGTTCCCCGGAGACGTCGCCGACGACCTCGAACGCGTCGTCGCCGGGCGTGTAGTCGACGACGCCGGCGTCGTCGGCGTTCTTCAGCGCCTTCTCCGCGTGAGCGCTCGCGGGGACGAACGAGAGGTGGTCGTAGTCGGGGTCGGTCGTTATCTCCGCCCAGTTCGCCTGCGCCTCGGGGGTGTCCATCTTGTTGGCGGCGATCACCATCGGCTTCGTGCGCTTGCGGATCTCGCGGGCCAGTTCGACTCTGTCCGTCTCGTCCCAGGTGTCCGGATCGAGTTCGAGCCCCTCGGCGAGGATGACGCGCTTCATCCGGTCCTTGTCGATGCCGAACGCGGACATCTGGTCGGCGAGCTCCTCCTCGATGGCCGCGTTCGCGCCGTGATACCGCGTCTCGAACTTCTCTAAGCCCTTCTCCAACACGTCGAGGTACCACGCGTCGAGCTCCTCCTCTAAGAAGTCGATGTCCTCACGGGGGTCGTGGCCCTCGGTCGCCTCGCCCTCGATGTCGGTCTTCCCCGAGAAGTCGACGACGTGGATCAGCACGTCGGTCTCGTTGAGGTCGGTGAGGAACTGGTTGCCGAGCCCGCGGCCCTCGTGGGCGCCCGGGACGAGCCCGGCCACGTCGACCAGCTTCACGGGGACGAACCGCGTCCCCTCGCGGCAGACGCCGACGCTCGGCGTACAGGTCTCGTCGAACTCGGGCGCGGCGCAGTCGACGCGGACGTACGCCTCGCCGACGGTCGGGTCGATGGTTGTGAACGGGTACGCCCCCTCCGGTACGTCGTTCATCGTCGCGGCGTTGAAGAACGTCGACTTGCCCACCGAGGGCTTGCCGACGAGACCGATCCGATAGCTCATTACCACCGCTGCGCGGCGCGGCGCCAAAAGCGATGCGAGACGCGCCGTGGCGTGGGGATCGGTGACGAGGGAGGGGCCCGGCCGCGAGCCGTCGCGGGAGGCCCGATCTACGCGTCGCCGTCGGACTGCCCGGGCTCCCCGAGCGCCTCGATCGGGAGGACGTTCTGGAGCGCGGCGTGCGCGTCGGCGGCGCCCTCGAACCTCGCCTGGTCGACCTCGGCCAGGAGGTCGCCAAGGTCGGCGTCGCCGTCGGCGAACAACACCGTCGTGCCTGCGAACGAGTCGGCGAGCGCTCCGCGGTCGGCGGGGTACGCGCGGTCGGCGAGCGTCGATTCGAGGCGGGAGCGGTTGATCTCGTCGGACATACCGACCCGTCGTGCGAGAGAGCATAAGCGCGCGCTCGGCCCGGACGCCACCGGACGGCGGCGAGAAACCGGCAAGAACAAAGGGTTATCCGTCCCGGTCGTCATGCTACACGTGAACATGCCCCTATACGACCGGATTCTGGTCCCGACCGACGGCTCCTCGGAGGGGGAGTTAGCGGTGTGTCACGCGCTCGACCTCGCCGCGGTCCACGGGGCGTCGGTGCGCGCGATATACGTGGTCGACACCGCGCGGTACGCCGGGATGCCGATGGAGACGACGTGGGAGGGGGTGGGCGACCTGCTGTACGACGACGGCGAGGCGGCGCTCGAGACGGTGTGCGAACTCGCCGCCGACCGCGGCGTCGACGTCGAGACGTCCGTCGTCGACGGCTCGCCGAGCCGCGAGATCATCACCCACGCCGAACGGACGGGCTGCGACCTCGTCGTGATGGGGACCCACGGGCGCGGCGGGATCGACCGCCTCCTCCTCGGTAGCGTCGCCGAGAAGGTGGTCCGGGGGTCGTCGGTGCCGGTGTTGACCGTCCGGATCGGCGACGACGAGGACGCGGCGACCGCGGGCGAGACCGCGACCGCGGGCGAGACGGGCGCCGCCGGGGCCGACGCGGACGGGTCCGTCTCCGACGCGACGGAGACGGGGTAGCGAGCCGCGGCGCGTCGGCTGGGAGTCAGGCCGCGTCGCGGAGG
>NZ_NHNZ01000105.1:0-315 GCF_002727095.1 Halorubrum sp. C191
CGCCGGCGTCGCTCCCGCCGCCGAAGGGGTCGTCCGCACCGAACGACCCGAACTCTCCGCCGCCGCCGACATCGCCGAACGCGTCCGCCGGTACGCCGTCTGCCGTCGAGTCGTCACCGGACCGGTCGCCCCCGGACCGGTCGCCGCTCGGCTCGTCGGTCCCTCCGAACGGGTCACCGTCGTCGGCCGTGTCGCCGGAGGAGCGCGCCTCGCCGTCATCGGTCGCACCGCCGAACGGGTCCCCGTCGCCCGCGTCGGCGTCCGATTCCCCGCGGTTCCCGCCGAAGGGGTCCGCGGGCTCGGCGTCGTCACTCG
>NZ_NHNZ01000105.1:347-3273 GCF_002727095.1 Halorubrum sp. C191
CGGTCTCGCGCAGCGCGCGCTCGAACCAATCGTCCTCCTCGCTCATCGTTTCCGCCGCCCGTGGGGGTTCGGCATGAGCCGAGCAACGCGACCGAGCGGCTTGAAACTTTCCGGCGAACTCCCGCGCGTTGAGAACTCGATCGGGCTCCCCGATGTCCGCACGCTTTTATCCGGGGACAGGGATGGCTTCCGCATGGAAGTGGGCATCGTCGCGCGAAAGGGCAGCGAGCGGGCGGCGTCGCTCGCGGCGACTCTCCGAGACATCGTCACCGAAGAAGGAGAGAGCGTCTGGCTCGACGCGGAGACCGCCGCCGCGCTCGACGCGGGCGACGACGCCCGGGCGGTCGACGCGTTCGACGACTGCGACCTGGTCGTCGCCGTCGGCGGCGACGGCACGTTCCTGTTCGTCGCGCGCAACGCCGGCGACACCCCCATCGTCGGGGTGAACCTCGGCGAGGTCGGGTTCCTCAACGCGGTCCCGCCCGCCGACGCGGCGGCGGCGCTCCGCGCCGAGGTCCGGGCGTTCCGGAACGGGGGGCTGGACGTCCGGGAAGCCCCGCGGCTCGCCGCCAGCGCCGGCGGCTGGACGTCGACGCCGGCCGCGAACGAGGTGGTGATTCAGGGCGACCGACGCGGCCCCGGCGGCGGGATCGACTACGAGGTGCGGGTCGACGGGTCGCGGTACGCCGGGGGGCACGCAGACGGGGTCCTCGTGGCCACGCCGACCGGGTCGACCGCGTACAACCTCTCCGAGCGCGGGCCCCTCGTCCACCCCGAGGTGAACGGGCTGATCGTCAACGAGATGGTCGCCGAGGACGGGATGCCACCGCTCGTCGTCGACGCCGACGCGAGCATAACCGTCGCGGTCGCGGACGACGCGGGGGCGACCGTCGTCAGCGACGGACGCGACACCGCGGCGCTCGACGGGCCGACCGAAGTGACCGTCGAACGCGCCGCGCCACCGATACGGATCGCCGGTCCCCCCTCCGACTTCTTCGAGGCGCTCGGCAAGCTGTCCTGAGCCGGCGGCTGCCCGGCGGCGGCCGGACGCACCCACAAAGCGTTTACCGGACGCCCGCGGACGCCGGAGCGTGAATCGCCGGTCGGCGCTCGGACGGTACGCGGTCGCCGGGGTCCTCGTCGCGGCGGTGGCGGCAGTGACCCTCGCGGTCTCCCCCGAGGCGGCGCTCTCGCGGCTCCGGTGGCTCGCGACAGACCCGCTGCGGTTCGGCGCCGCGATCGTCGCGCTCGCGGCGGTCAGGCCGCTCCTCGCGTGGCCCACGACCCTGCTTGCCGTCGCCGTCGGCTTCGGGTACGGCTGGGCCGGGACGCCGCTCGCGCTCGCGCTCGTCGTCGGCACCGCGCTCCCCCCGTACGCGCTCGCCCGGGCGGGGAGATTCCGCCTCCGAGACGGCGCCAACGCGGGCGACGCGTCGGGAATCGCCGACAGGTTCTGTCGCGCCGGCGAGCGCTTCGCGGCCGAGTCAGGGAGCGTGCGCGCCGTGACCGGGACCCGCCTGCTGCCGCTCCCGTCGGACGCGGTGACGGTCGGGGCCGCGGCCGCCGGCGTCGGCGTCCGGCCGTTCATCGCCGGTACCGCGTTCGGCGAACTCCCGTGGGTCCTCGCCGGGGTCGCCGTCGGCGTCTCGCTCGACCGCCTTGCGGCGAGCGGCGGGTCGCTCGTCGACCCGGCCGTGGTCCTCGGCATGGCCGCCGTCGGCGTGCTGATACTCGCCGGACCGCTCTACCGGACGTTCCTCCGGTCGGACGCGACGACGGTCTGACTCGGCGGACACTGGGCGCCGATACGGCGGACGGATCGCAGAAAGCGAAAAGACCGCCCGGGCGTGTCGTCGCTCGGGCGGTCGTGCGGGCCGTGTGCCTCTGACAGCAGACGGGTGCTCTGCGTCGGGAACCGCTCGCAGCGACGCGCGCATTCCCCCGGTCCCCGAATCCCGGGAACCGACCCAGCCCTGACCCCGAAGCCGCGGTGCGGTCCGCGCTCGCCCCTGCGAGCGCCGGACGCGGCCGCGACTCCAACGGGGGACCGGGAGAGCGCGGCGTCGCTACGAGTCGCCGTCGGTCGAGTTCTCGCCGCTCGAACCGTCCTCCGACGCCTCGGACTCGTACTCCACCTCGATCCCGCTCGGCACCGGGCGGAGGAGGTAGCGGCCGTTCCCGCGCAGCACCGGCGCGAAGTCCGCGGTGAACGTCGTCCGCGCGTTCTCGCGGATCTCGAACTGCTCGTTGAACTTCAGCGGCGCGTTACCCGGGAGATCGACGGCCGCGTCGCTCCCGTCGGTGAGGGTCCCGTCGGCCGACGACACGTCGAGCTGGAGGTACGGGTACTCGCCCGTCTGGAGCTCCCGCTCGTCGATCAGCTGCGTCTCGCCGTTCTGGAGTTCGACGAGGTCAGCCTCCTGTGACTCGTCGAACTCGAAGTACTCGCGACCCTCGGCGGCGTCCCCCTCGTCGTCGGTCCCGTTGCCGTCGGTGGTCTCGTTCCCGCCGGCGTCGGTGTCGTCGCTCCCGTCGTCCGGGTCGGTCTCGTTCGCGCCGTCAGCGTCACCTTCCTCCGGATCGGCGCCCTCCGGGCCGAGCCAGAACCCCTCGACGGTGACGACGAGCGACTCGAAGTCGCCGATGTCGGCGGGCTGGTCGGTCACCTGCGTCGCGAGCGTTCCCGTCGCGCGACCGACACAGCCGGCGAGGCCCGTCGCCCCGAGGGCGGCGGCGCCGGTCGCCTTGAGGTAAGTGCGCCTGTCGAGCGCGTCGAGGTCGGGCGCGCGGTCAGTCACGTCACGCACCCCCCGCTCCGTCGGCGGTCGTCCCGTTCTCCGCGTCGGTTCCGTCGCCCTCGCCGGCGCCGTTCCCGGCGATATCGCTCACGGTCTCGCCGAGATCATCGACCCCGCCGCCGAGGAAC
>NZ_NHNZ01000191.1:0-4724 GCF_002727095.1 Halorubrum sp. C191
GGCGTACGCGAGGAAGCCGCCGAGGAGGCCGCCGACCGCGACCGCGCCGGCGGTGAGAGCGGCGCCGTCGACCGCGACGAGGCCGACGACGTTCGGCGCGAGCAGGTAGCCGGCGCCGGCGCCGACGAGCAGCCCCGTCAGCGTCACCGCGTAGACGGAGACCGCCGCGCCGACGAACGCGAGCGCCAGCCCCGCGAGGACCAAGCCGCCGTTGAGTGGGGTGAGCATGTCCGTACCGTGGCGCGCGCTGCTACTTAAATTGTCGCAGCCGCGAGGACGGAAAACGGGCGGCGAGCGGCGGACTCACCGCGCCCGGCTCGTCGCTCGTCGATCGATGTATCGCGTGTACCCGCCGACCGCGAGGCCGAACCCGACGACGAGCAGGACGAACCCGAGGAGGCGACTGGTCCCGACGGTCATCACCGTCAGGACGACGCCGAACAGCAGCGCGAACACGCCGGCGACGACGACGCCCACGTCCAGCAGCGGCGAGGGTTGGATGCTGCGACAGTGCGGACAGATCCGGGCGTCGGCGGGGATCGGCTCGCGGCACTCGACGCAGCGGAGGCGGTCGCTCGGCACGCGAGGCGGTTCGGCCGCGACCGGTTTGGCTCTGTTGACTGCGGAGGGGGCCGAGAGGACGTGTCTGCTACCCGGACGCGCCTCGGATTGTACTCGTCGGAACAGAGAACTCCGACGGGCCGCATGGTTAAACGATGTTTCCGGATTGTGAACCGAAGTGCCGAAACGGAGACGCCGCGAGGTCCTCGGAGCCCTCGCGGTGGCTCACCGCCGGTTGTATTTCCGACGACGACCCGCAGGTGGAAATTCGGGAGATAGACGTGGTGAATCTGCGGGACGAGACCGTCGGTGTCACGATAGTTGCGGAGCGAGGCGACGAGGTCGTATCCGAGGACGGGTTCCGATTCGGCCCGAAGCAAGGCGGAGCGACGGTCGGAGTGTATTTAAAAGAAAGTTGGATGAGTGGTGAGGGAGACCTGGAACTCACGATATACGCGGATTCGATCGACGAAGCCAGTCTATTCACGGAGAGCGTGGCACAAGAGAGTGAGGACGACGAGTGTGTATCCGCGTTCAGTCCGGTCGACGAGAACGGCGGAGGCATGTACTACGCCGAAGCTGAGTGTTGACGACGCGCGAAACGAGCGCCGGGTGCGGATTTCCGCCCGCTCTCCCGCTCAGTCCGCGCCGGCCGCCGCGGCCGGCTCGTCGCCGGTATCGAGCGTCTCCTCCACCTGCGTGAAGACGGCGATCAGCGCGAGCACGGCGGCCGCGGCCCCGACCGCGAAGGGGACGACGAAACCGAAGCCGTAGAGCCAGCCGGACGCCAGCGGCCCCAGGGCGACGCCGAAGCCGAAGCCCATCGTGAGCACCGACAGGGTGGTCCCGGACTCACCCTCGCGGGCGAGGTCGCCGGCGAGCGCGAGCGACGGGGCGAACACGCACGCGACCGCGATCCCTTGGCCGAGCCGGACGAGCATCATCAGCGCCGGCTCGGTCACGATCCCCTGAAGCAGCGTCGTCGGGACGAGGATGACGAAGCCGGCGAGCAGGAACGGCCGGCGGCCGATCCGGTCGCTGGCGCGGCCCACGGGGACCTGGAAGACCACGTTCGCTATCGTCACGGCCGCGAACTGGGCGCCGAACCACACTGGGGGCTGGTCGAGCCGCACGTTCACTTGGTTCTGGAGCGTCGCGAACAGGGCGATGCACGCGCCCATGGCGACGGTCGCGAGCCCGAGCGTGAACACGGGGTCGAGCAGGCGGTCCTCGCCGCGGACCCGGATCGACACGTCGTCGCCCGCCTCGGCCTCGACGTCGGCGTCGCGGACGAGCAGGAACACGAGCGTGAAGCTGAGGTACGCCCCCGCGCAGGCCGCGACGAAGGCGGCGTCGAAGCCGTCGAGGACCGGGAGCCCGACGGCGGAGAGGTCGTACGGCCCGCGAGCGACGACCGCGCCCGCGAGGACCGGGCCGAAGCCGAAGCCGATGAGCCGGAACGTGTTGTACACGCCGAAGTTGCCGCCGCGGTCGGCGTCGCTCGCGGCGTACTCGTTCACGAGGGCGACCGTGGCGGGGATGATGAGCGCCGCGCCGAGCCCCTGTATCGCCCGCAGCGCCACCAGCACCGGGTAGCTCGTCGCGATCGTGTACAGCCCGCTCGCGGTTCCGAGGAGCAGGATTCCGGCGAGGACGAACGGACGACGGGCGCCAACGCGGTCGGAGAGCCGCCCCGTGAACGGCTGCGAGAGGCTGTTGAGAAAGCCGAAAAGCGAGAGCACGACGCCGATGAGGAGCGGTTCGGTCAGCGTGACCGCGGCCGCGCCGACCCCGACCTCGACGCCGAGTAACCCCTCGATGTCGACGAGGTCGCTGGTGATGTACAGCGGGAGGACGACGATGAGAAAGGAGTTCCCGGCGGCGCCGACCATTCGCGCGAGCGCCAGCACGATCACGCGCCGGTCGGTGTCGGTGACGCCGGAGAGGAGCCCCATTCACTCTGGGTTCGGAACGGATGATAAAGGCGCTTGTGAACGGGGGGAGTCGATCCGGTTTCGGTCGCCGACGAGCGTCGAACCGCGGTCTCGGTGTCGACCGAGACCGAGCGGCTCAGGGGGTCGCCGGGGTCCGCTTGTCGACGCCGCGGACCTCGAACCGCGCGCCGCCGTCCTCGCCGGTCGTCGCCTCGACCGTCCACCCGTGCGCGGTGGCGATCTCCTGAACGATCGCGAGGCCGAATCCGGTGGTGCCCGCGCCGCCGCTCTCGCCGGGTTCGAAGAGCGAGTCGGCGACCGCCGGGTCGATCCCCGACCCGTCGTCCTCGACGAAGAAGCCGTCCGAGAGGTCGCCGACCCGGATCGAGACGTCGTCGCCGGCGTGGTCGACCGCGTTGCGCATCAGGTTCTCGAAGAGGTTCCGGAGGCGGTCCGGGTCGGCGAGCACCTCGCGGTCGGTCTCGACCGAGAGGGTCGCGTCCGCGGTGTCGACGGTTGACCAGCTGTCGGCGACGACGTCCGCGAGGTCGACGCGCTCCGGGTCGCCGACCGTCTCTCCCTCGCGGGCGAGCGCGAGGGTCCGCTCGACGATCGACTCCATCCGGGCGAGCGCGTCGAGCGCGGCGTCGAGGTTCTCCGCGTCGTCCGACGCCTCGCGGGCGAGTTGGACCCGCCCCTGCGCGACGTTGAGGGGGTTCCGCAGGTCGTGCGAGACGATGCTCGCGAAGGAGTCGAGCCGGTCGTTCTGTCGTTCGAGCGCCGCCTCCCGCTCTTTGAACGCCGTGATGTCCTCCTGGAAGCCGACCCAGTGCGTGACGGTCCCGTTCGGGTCGCAGATCGGGGCGATGCTCACTCGGTTCCAGAACTCCGTCCCGTCCTTCCGGTAGTTCAGCAGCTCGACGCTCGTCGGCTCGTCGGCGTCGATCGCGTCGCGGAGCTCCTGAACCGACTCCTCCTCCGTGTCCGGCCCTTGGAGGAACCGGCAGTTGACGCCGATCGACTCCTCGCGGTCGTACCCGGTCATCTCGACGAACCGGTCGTTGACGTACACCATGGGGTTGTCCTCCCGGTCCGCGTCCGTGATGGTGATCCCGACCGGCGCCTCGTCGAGGGCGCGGGTCTTCGTCTCCAGTTCCGCGCGGCGCTCGCGCTCGTCGGAGACGTTTCGGAGGATGCCGACGCTGCCGTTGAACGAGTCGCCCTCGTACGGCAGCGCGGCCATGTGGTCGCGACAGGGGATCGGCTCTCCCTCCTTCGGGACGATGTCGACGCCGAAATGCTGGACGTCGGGCCCCGAAGACGAGAGGATCGTGCCGAGGCGGTCCTCGGCCTCTTTGACCGCCGCGTCGTCCTTGATGAACCCGGGCTTCTGGCCGATGATCTCCTCGCGGTCGTAGCCGGTGAGCTCGGCGAACGGCTCGTTGACGAACCGGAAGACGCCGGTCTCGTCGACGACGTAGACGGGGTAGCCGAGCGCCTCGATGACCGTCGAGTAGCGCTCGGCGATCTCTTTGGTCCGGTGCTCCTCGACCGCCTGATCGACGCGGTTCGCGAGCCGGCGGAGCTGCTCGGGACCGCCCTTCTGGAAGTAGCCGGTGACCCCCGCGTTGAGCGCCTGACTGGCGATTTCTTCCGAGCCCTTCCCGGTGTACAGCACGAACGGGGTCTCCCCGTGGCGGTCGCTGAACACGTCGAAGAACTCCAGCCCGTCCATCGCGGGCATGTCGTAGTCGCTGACCACGCAGTCGAAGGCGGCCTCGTCGAGCCGGTCCAAGGCTGTCTCGGGGTCGGTCACGCTCGTCACCGCCACGGAGTCGATCTCGCGTTCGAGGTACGCCTCCGTGAGGTCGAGGACCGACGGGTCGTCGTCGACGTGTAACACGTCGATCGCGGCGGGCATACGTGAACGAACGATCGCGAGGAATAAACGACTACCGACCCGGCTATCGGATCTGGATCCGGGGGCGGCGGCGACCGCGGTCCGCGTTCCACTTCCGGCGCGCGTGGCTGGTTCTTAAGACCGCGGAGCGCGGAGTCGGGATCGATGACCGGCGGGACGCCAGTCGCCGGGGAGACGCTCCCGGGCGCCGACGGCGGGGACGACGACGCGGACCGCGTCGTCTGCCACGTCGACATGGACTGCTTTTACGCATCCTGCGAGCGGCTGCGCCGCCCCGACCTCGCGGGCGAGCCCGTCGTGGTCGGGGC
>NZ_NHNZ01000076.1:0-78568 GCF_002727095.1 Halorubrum sp. C191
GTCGTCGGTTCCGGTTCGGGTCCGCCTGCGTCCGGTGACTCCGGTCCGGGTCCGTCGTGTGCCGGCTCTGTCCCCGCTCCGTCGCGGTCGTCGCGTCCGCCATCGATCGCCTCCACGCGGTCGGCGAGCGTCTCGCCATCGGCCGCGAGCCGTCGCCCGGACACGTACTCGATCCCGAGCCGGCTCGCGTCGATGGCCGCGTCCGCGTCGTCGCCCGCCGAGTAGGCGAGCACGGCCGCGTCCGGGTAGCGGTTGCGGACCGATTCGAGGCGGTCGAGCGCGGCCGCGTCGCGCTCGACCGAGATCCCCCGGCTCGCGGCCCCGTCGCCGTTCAGTTCCGGCGCGTCGCGGTCACCTCGGGTCTCGTCGTCGAACAGCCTGACGACGACCCTCGCCGGATCGACGCTCCGGTCCGGGTCCCGGTCCGCGTCGCTCGCGACCTCGCTCGCTCGGCGGACGCGCGTCTCCGCGGGGAGCTCTCCCCACGCCGCGTCCACCGGCTCGCCGAGGTGGAGCGTCGGCTCAGCAGACATCCGTTACGGAACGGCACCGCGGCGGTCGCCCGCGGCCGGCGGGTCCCTCAGCGGCCATCCACCCTGTTGGCCGCTCGTCTCGCGCGACCGAGCGGCGGCCGCTGGCGCGTCGTCGCACTGGCCCGGCCGGGGCCCGCGAAGGTCGTCGGTTCACTCATCGCGCAAGGTACGAGCGGCCTCCTGATAATCGTTCCCACCGGGTTTTCGGATCTGAGAGCGTCGTCGGGCGTTCGCCCCGGCGGCCGTTGTCCCGACACGATTTAGGCGACCCGCTCACAACGGGCGGGTAATGAGTACGCAGGCCGCGACGACGGACCGGACGGTCGTGATCGGGTTGGAGGTCCACGTCCAGCTCGAGACCGACACGAAGATCTTCTGCGGCTGTTCGACGGAGCCCGAGGACGACGAGGCGCCGAACACGCGCACCTGTCCGACCTGCCTCGGGCTACCGGGCGCGCTCCCCGTCCTCAACGAGGCCGCCGTCGAGGCCGCGGTGAAGGTCGGGAAGGCGATCGACGCCGACATCCCCGAGACGACCACGTTCCACCGGAAGAACTACTACTACCCCGATCTCCCGAAGAACTTCCAGCTCACCCAGTACGACGCGCCGATCTGCGCCGACGGCGAGCTGGAGGTCCGCGTCGACGGCGACCCGCGGACGATCGGGATCACCCGCGCGCACCTCGAAGAGGACCCCGGCAGCCTCCAGCACGCCGGCGGCTCCATCGAGTCGGCCACCCACACGCTGGTGAACTACAACCGCGCCGGCACGCCGCTGATGGAGATCGTCACGGAGCCGGACTTCCGCTCGCCGGCCGAGACGCGCGCGTTCCTCGCGAAGCTGGAGGAGGTTCTGGAGTACCTCGGCGTGTTCGACCCCGGCCGCGACGGGAGCCTGCGCGTCGACGCTAACGTCTCGCTCGTCCCCGCCGAGCACGTTGCCGACGACGGGTCGATCACGGGCGACGCGCTCGACGACGTGAACCGCGCTGAGGTGAAGAACA
Organism: Halorubrum sp. C191; assembly: GCF_002727095.1. Classification (NCBI taxonomy): domain Archaea; kingdom Methanobacteriati; phylum Methanobacteriota; class Halobacteria; order Halobacteriales; family Haloferacaceae; genus Halorubrum; species Halorubrum sp. C191. Next base: position 1,538 of record NZ_NHNZ01000076.1, read on the forward strand.
TCTCCAGCCACAAGGGCGCGGAGCAGGCGCTCGCCTACGAGGTCACCAGACAGGAGAACGTCCTCCGGCGCGGCCGCGAGATCGAACAGGAGACGCGTCACTGGGACGAGGACCGCGGCGTCACCGTCGGCATGCGGTCGAAGGAGGCCGAGAAGGACTACCGCTACTTCCGCGAGGGCGACCTGCCCGCGCTTGAGGTAGCCGACTGGAAGGAACAGATCGCGATCCCGGAGCTCCCCGACGCCCGCCGCGAGCGCTTCCGCGAGGAGTACGGGTTAGACCGCGAGGCCGCCTCCAAGCTCACCTCCACGAAGGCGGTCGCGGACTTCTTCGAGGACGTGGCGAGCGAGTTCGACCCCGACCTCGCCGCGACGTGGGTCGCCGACAACCTGCTCGGCGAGCTCAACTACCGCGAGATGGCGATCACGGACGTAGAGGGGCGGCTCGACGAGTTCACCCGCCTGATCGAGCTCGTCGCCGCCGACGAGCTGACGGTGAAGAACGCCGAGGAGGTCGTGCTCCGCGAGATGCTCGACGAGGGCGACGACCCCGAGACGGTCATCGACCGCGAGGACCTCGGCAAGGCCGAGAGCGGCGAGGTCGAGGCCGCCGTCGCGGCCGCCATCGACGAGAACCCCGACGCCGTGAGCGACTACCACGACGGCGACGAGGGCGCGATCAACTTCCTCGTCGGCCAGGTGATGCAGGCGACCGGCGGCAGCGCCGACCCCGGTCAGGTGAACGGGCTGCTCCGCGAAGAGTTGGACGGCTGAGCCGGCCGGACCGCTCGAATCGCTCCCGCCGGATCAACTCCCCCGCCACGCCGCAGCATTTCCCTCCGCCATGGCAATCGTCGAAACCGTCGTCGTCGGCCACGTCACCGGCTTCTGTCTCCTCCTCGCGTGGGCGATCTGTCGCCGCGGCGCCGTGGACCTGATCGCCGGTTACGACGGCGACCTCCCGCCGGAGCGCGAGGCGGACCTCGCCCGCGACGCGGCCGCGGTCCTCAGCGTCTCGGCGGCCGCGAGCGGCCTGATCGTCGTTAACGCGTGGACCGGCGCGGTCCCCCGCCCCGGCGCGCTGGCGACGGTCGCGATCGCCGCCGCAGTCGGGTGGTTCCTCTGGAGGTGGAACGGCCGCGCCCCCGACGCCGGTTGAGGCGTTCGACGCGCCCCGCCGAAACCGTGCGATTGACGCCCGCCCGCCCGCTACCGCGCTCATGGACGTGACCGTCGAGGTCGTCGGCGAGGGGGTCGACGAGTACAGCCTCGCCGCCGACGCGACGTACAACGACCTGATCCGCGCCGCGGGCTACCACCCGCAGGAGGCGTCGGCGCTCGTCGACGGCTCGCCGGTCCCGGGCGACCGCGTCGTCGACGCCGAGGAGGTCCGAGTGCTCCGGCTGATCAAGGGCGGCGCGACGGGCGACGCGTGACCGAAGACCGAGACCTTCCGACCGCGCCGGAGGACGTGACCGTGAAGCCGGCGACCGCGGCCGACCGGCTCGACGTCCTCCGGATCCTCGACGCCGCGATGCTGGAGACCGACGCCGCCACCGTCGACGACCGCATCGCGGCCGGAGACGTCATCGTCGCGCGCTCGACGCGCACCGGCGGAGTCGTCGGCGCGCTGGTCGCCGTGCGGCCCGATCCCGACCGGCTCCACGTCGACGCCGTCGCGGTCAAGCAGGTGCGCCGAGGAGAGGGGATCGGCTCCCGGCTCGTCGCGGCCGCGGTCGATCGGGCCGAGTCGGACCCCGCGGTCGAGACCGTCACCGCCCGGTTCGACGCCGACCTAGCCGAGTTCTACGCGGCGTTGGGGTTCGCGGTCGACGGCGCGGGCGCGGACGAGGGGCGGCGAGTCGGCCGGACCCGGGTCGACGGTGGCTGATCGGCGTTCAGTCGGCGACCCGGTACAGGTCGAACCGGACCCGCGTTCGGTCGTCGTCGTTGGCGAACTCGACCGTCCCGTGAGCCGACTCGACGATCCATCGAACGAGCCAGAGCCCCAGCCCGCTCCCGTGGGCCAGCGGCGTCTCACCCCTCTCGCGGAAACACCGGAGCTCGTGGTCGGGTATCGACCCGGGGTTCCGAACCTCGACGCGAACCCGCTCGCTCGCTGGGGTCGACACCGCGACGGAGACCGTCGGCGCCGGATCGTCCTGATGGACGATTCCGTTCCGGATCGCCTCTTCGAGGGCGATGTCGAGGTTCACGTCCGCGAGGACGACCTGATCCGAGGAGTCGGGGGTCCGGATCCGTGCGTTCGGGTGCTCCGACCGCACCTCTTCGACCGCCCGCTCGATCACCGGCCCGAGAGGGGTTGGCTCGATCTCCGAACTCCCGATGGTCTGCTGGATGTACCGGGCCTTCTCGGCCGTTTCGATGACGGCGTCCGCGTGTCTCGCGGCGGCGGCGACGAGGTCGGCCTCCGCGGCGGTCAGCGACTCGCTTCCCGTCAAGTCTTCGAGTGCCCCACGAACGACGTTGAGGTCGTTCCGGATGTTGTGGCGTAACACTCTGCTGAGCACACTGAGCCGCTGCTCGCGCCGACGAAGCTCTCGGTTGCTTTCCGCGACCCCGCGAGCCTGCTTCAGCATGATCCGGGCGTCGGCCCCCCCTTCCTCGGAGCGGTACTCCTCGGGGGAGACGTGGAACGGGTTCTCACACAGCGTGCGGTCGTAAACGATCTGCTGGTGGGTTCGAAGCGCCTTCGCGGCCGCCGCCTCGTCGAACCGACGGAGGTCGTACTGGCACAGCGCAGTCACCGCGAAGTCGGGACACGCGGCGTCGAACGCGACCTCGAAGTCGACGACCTCGTCGAACGATGTCTCGCCGTCGAACGCCCACGTGTTCTCGCCGGCGACCCACAACCCCTCGTACCCCTCGGCGGCGCTCCGCTCCGCCTCCGACCGCAGCTCGGCGACAGTTCCGTCGCGTTCGAAGCCCTCGTCGAGATACACCTCCGACGCGTCGCGGATCGCGAGGTCCCCGGCGTCGAGCTTCGCCGCCACGTCCACGCCCTCCGCGCGCAGCGCGTTCTCGATCCGCGATCGGGGGTTCGCGTCGACGAGGTACACGCACCGATGCCCGGTCTCGAGCCCGTACGAGAGGAACGCGGCCACGGTGTCGAGCTGCGTCGCCGCCGACTCGTAAAACAGCGCGAGGTGGCGGTCGAGGTCGCGGTCGGCGAACTCGGCGCGCAGGTCCGCCCGCGACCGGGCCGTGGAGCCGGTCGACTCGCCTGCGGTGGTCATCTGAACGGCCATCGTAAAGACCGGATGCTGAAAAAACAATTGACGCCCGCAACCGATGTGTCTCCGCTCATCACGGCGAAATTCCGGGGGAGACGCCGCGGCGGATCTCGGTCGAGTCGCACTGTGCCGCCGTCGCCCGCATCCGACGTTCATTTCCCGGTCGCCCCCGTCGTTACGGGTATGAGCGCTACCTCCACCCCGATCTCGGTGGCCCCGCGTCCGCCTGCGGTGATGACGCCATGAGCGGGAAAGACGATTACTACAACCGATCCAAACAGCAGGGGTACCGCGCCCGGTCCGCCTACAAGCTGAAACAGCTCGACGAGGAGGCGGACCTGCTCGCCCCCGGCGACACCGTGGTCGACCTCGGGGCCGCGCCCGGCGGGTGGCTCCAGGTCGCCGCCGAGGAGGTCGGGGAGGGCGGCACCGTCGTCGGCGTCGACCTCCAGCGCATCGAGGACCTCGACGAGGGCGACGTCGAGACGATCCGCGGTGACATGACTGAGGAGCGCACCCGGCACTACCTGCGCGAGGCGGTCGGCGAGCGCGGCGCCGACGTCGTCGCGAGCGACATGGCGCCGAACATGACCGGCGAGTACTCCCTCGACCACGCCCGCTCGGTCCACCTCGCGCGGCAGGCGCTCGACACCGCCGACGAACTGCTCGCGACCGGCGGCGACTTCGTCGTGAAGGTGTTCCAGGGCGAGGACCTCGACGCCTTCCGCGACGACGTGAGCGAGTCGTTCCAGTACGTCCGGACCGTCTCGCCGCCCGCCTCGCGGGACGCCTCCTCGGAGGTGTACCTCGTCGCGAAGGGGTACACCACCTCGCCGGTCGCCGAGGGCGAGCGGATCGAGGTGACCGTCGAGGAGGAGGGCGACGAGGGCGACGGCATCGCCTACGTCGACGGCTACACCCTGTTCGTCGACGCCGACGTCGGCGAGACGCTCGCGGTCGAGGTCACCGACGTCAAGCCGCGGTTCGGCTTCGCGGAGCCCGTCGACGACGCGGAGCCGTCGGCCTGAGCAGGCATCGCCGGTCGCGCTCGCTCCAGCCCGCCCCTCCCGTCCGCGCGGTCGCTATCAGTCGGAATAATCTGACTCTCGATCTTATGTACCCCGGCCGGAGAGTGACGACAAATGAACAGTGACGACGCACGCACAGGCTCCGCTCGCGGCACGTCCGATCGCGGTGCCGCCGACGGAGACCGCTCGACGACAGAGCCAGACGCGACCACCGACGGCGGCGTCTCGTCGGAGGCGGCGCACCCGTCGGGAACGTCCGACTGCGACGTGCCGGCCGAGGCGTTCCGGGAGGTCGCGGAGCGGCTCGCCGACGGCGACCTCGGGGCCCGGTTCCCGGCCGCGGAGACCGACGGCGAGGCGGCAGCGCTCGCGGCGACGCTCAACGAGTTCGTCGAGGGGGTCGCGGAGACGGTGTCCGACGCCGACGGCTTCGGCGACGAGGTCGCTGGCGCGACCGAGCACGTCCGGTCGAACGTCGACCGGGCGAAAGACCAGAGCGAAGAGGTGTACGCCGCGGTCGACGAGATCGAGTCGGCCGCGACCCGCCAGCGCGACGACATCGCGGCCGCGACGAGCGAGCTCCAGACCGTCTCGGCCGCCACCGAGGAGGTCGCCGCCTCCGCGGACCAGGTGGCCGAGACCGCGGCCGACGTCGCCGAGCGGGCCGACGAGGGGACCGACGCCGCGACGGCCGCGATCGAGGACCTCCGCGTCGTCGACGAGCGGACCGAGGAGGCCCTCGAACGGGTCGAAACGCTGGAGTCGGAGGTCGCGGCGATCGAGGACGTCACCGACCTGATCCAGGACATCGCCGACGAGACGAACATCCTCGCGCTCAACGCCTCGATCGAGGCCGCCCGCGCCGGCGAGGCCGGGGCCGGCTTCGAGGTGGTCGCCGAGGAGGTCAAGGGCCTCGCGGAGGAGGCGCGAGAGGCGACCGGCGAGATCGAGTCGTCGATACGGTCGGTTCGCGCGGAGACGGACGCGACCGTCGACGAGATGGCCGAGATGCGCGAGCGCGCCGACGAGGGGATCCGCACGGCCGAGGCGGCGCTGGAGGCGTTCACCGACCTCGCCGACGACGTCTCGGAGACGACGAGCGGCGTCGCGGAGATCCGCGACGCGACCGACGACCAGGCGACCTCGATCGAGGCGGTGGTCGACGCCGTCGAGTCGGTCGGCGACCTCGCCGAGGAGACGGCCGCGGACGCGGGCGACGCCACCGCGGTCGCGCACGCGCAGAAGACGTCGCTGGCGGAGGTGGCCGCCGGCGCGTCGACGCTCGCCGACCGGACCGGGACCTTAGACGACGCGCTCGACGCGTACGACGCCGACGGGACCGCCGACGACGATGCGGTCGTCCTCGACTTCTGGCACGCGTTCGGCGGCCGAAAGGCGCGGCTCCTCGACGAGTTCGCCGCCGAGTTCGCCGCTCAGACCGACGGGGTCGCGGTCCGCCCCGCCTCGAAGGGAAGCTACCGCGGCGCGTTCCAGGCGACGCTCGCGGCGGCGGACCGGGGCGAGCCGCCGGCGATCGCCCACCTCTACGAGATCGGCACCCAGCGCGCGCTCGACAGCGGGGCGTTCACGCCCGTCGAGCGCCTCCTCGACGCCGAATCCGGGCGCGTCGCCCGAGGCGGGCCCGCCGCCGCGAGCGGTTCCGGCGTCGCCCTCGGCGCCGACGACCTGCTCGACCCCGTCGCGAACTACTACCGGACGGACGGGGTGCTCCACTCGATGCCGTTCAACGCGTCGACGCCCGTGCTGTACTACGACCGGGCGGCGTTCGAGCGGGCCGGACTGGACCCCGACGACCCGCCCGAGACGTTCGACGAGGTCCGGCGCTGCGCCGAGCGGCTCGTCGAGCGCGGCGCGACCGAGACGGGGATCACGTTCGCGACGTACTCGTGGTTTATCGAGCAGTGGTTCGCCGAGGCCGGCGAACCCCTCGTCGACGCCGACAACGGTCGGGGCGGCACGCCGGAGGAGAGCCGGTTCGACGGACCCGTCGGCGAGCGGATCTACCGTTGGATCGCCGAGATGGCCGCCGACGGCCTGTACCACGACCCCGGCATCGAGGCCCGCGGGCAGGCCCGCGAGGCGTTCCAGGAGGGGCGCGCCGGAATGCTCATCGGCTCCACCTCCGCGATGGTCGACGTGCGGGAGGGCGCCTCCTTCCCGGTCGGCGTCGGCTACTTCCCGGTCGCCGACGAGCGGCACGGCGTCGTCGTCGGCGGGGGATCGCTGTGGGTCGCGGACGGCGCGTCGCCGGCGGAGCAGCGCGCCGCCGCGGCGTTCCTCGCCTGGCTCGCGGCCCCGGAACGGCAGGCGCGCTGGCACCGCGAGACCGGCTACTTCCCGGTCCACGAGGGCGCGATCGACCGGCTCGACCGCCAGGGGTGGTTCAACGAGAACCCCGGCTACCGCACCGCGATAGACCAGCTGCTCGACGCCGAGGACGCGGCGGCCACGACGGGCGCGCGGATCGGTCCGTTCGACACGGTCCGGACGCTCGCCGCCGAGGCGTCGGTCGACGCCCGCGAGCACGGGGTCGAGTCCGCGGTCGAGCGCCTCGCCGACAGCACCGCCGTCCAGCTCGAACGCTACGCGGCCGAGCGCGACGGCGGGGCGTAGTCGCTGTCGCGGGCGATCGAAAAGGCCGAGAGAAACCCGCTCAGCGCGCCCGACGGACCCACTCGCGCAGCGTGAACCGGTCGTACGCCGTCTCTTCGGCAACGTCCCACTCCGCCTCGTCCCACGCCGGGTAGTACGTGTCCCCGTCGAACGCGCCCTCGACGTGGCTGAGGGCCATCCCGTCGAGGTGCGGCTGGAACAGCTCGTAGATGCCGCCGCCGCCGAGGACGTAGACCGTCTCGTCCCCCTCGTCCGACGCCTCGACCGGCCCCGACGCCGGACTGGTCTCGGCGGGCACGCGCTCCCGCTCGGCGGGGGCGTCCCCGACGACGTCGCGGGCCGCCGCGAGCGCCTCCTCGACGCCGCTCGCGACGAGCGCCGTCGGCGCGTCGACCGCGTCGACGCTCCGGCTCACGACGATCTGGCGGCGTCCGGGCAGGTCGCCGCGCATCGAGTCGAACGTGCGTCGGCCGAGAATCACCGGTGACTCCGCGACGCGCTCGCGGTACTGCCGCACGTCCGCCTCGATGTGCGGCCACGGCACCTCGCCGTCTCTCCCGATCACCCGGTTCTCCGCGAGCGCCGCGACGCTGACGAGTCTCACGGCCGGCGTACGCGGCGAGGAGACAAAAGCGGCCCGTCGTTCAGCCGTCGAGGCCCAGCAGGTCGAACGGGTACCCGTTGTCCAGCTCGTCGGCGCGCTCGTAGACGACGCGCGCGGCCGCCACGTCCTGAATCGCGAGCCCCGTCGAGTCGAAGACGCTGACGCCGCTCACGCCGTCGGCGTCGGCGGGGGTCCCCGGCGTCCCGGGACGGCCCGCCCGACGGCCGACGACTATCTCGCCGATCTCGCCGTAGATGTCGTCGTCGGTGAGCGTCCCCGCGGCGTAGGGGACGTTGATCTCGCCCGAGTGGGTGCACTGCTCGTGGTCGTCGATGACGACCGTGGCGTCGACGAGGAGGTCGTCCGCGAGCTCGTGTTTCCCCTCCGCGTCCGCGCCCATCGCGTTGACGTGCGTGTAGTCGCCCACGTCCTCGGGACCGACGATCGGACTCTCGACCGGCGTCACCGTCGAGAGGATATCGCAGTGGCCCGCCTCCGAGACCGAGCCCGCGCGCACGTCGAACCGGCCCCCGAAGGCGTCGAGGAAGTCGGCGACGCGCTCCTCGTCGAGGTCGCTCACGACGACCTCCTCGATGTCCCGCACCGTCGAGATCGCTTCGAGTTGGGTGTACGACTGGACGCCGGCGCCGACGATCCCGAGCGAACTCGCGTCGGGGACGGCGAGGTGGTCGGTCGCGACCGCGGCGGCCGCGCCGGTGCGTTTCATCGTCAGCGTCGTCCCGTCGAGGACCGCCAGCGGGAACGCCGTCTCGGGGTCGGAGTAGATCATCGTCCCCATCACGGTCGGGAGGTCGTGGTCGGCGGGGTTGTCGGTGTGGACGTTCACCCACTTGATCCCGGCTGCGTCCCACCCGTCGCCGGTCGCCGTCTCCTCGGCGACGTCCTCCTCGCGGACGTCGAGGTAGGCGGGCATCGACCGGAAGTCGCCGTTGTACTCGGGCAGGTCGATGTACGACTTCGCCGGCATCTTGGCGTCGCCGCGCTCGTAGGCGGTGAACGCGCCGCGGACCGCGTCGATTACCCGGTCCATCTCGGCGTTCTCGTCTACGTCGTCTGCGTTGAGGAGCAGCGTCTGCATGCCGCAAAATTCGCCGGCCGTCACTTAGTCCCTTCCGAACGCGATCCGCTCGCCTCAGACCCCGCAACGCGTCCGCCGACCACCACCGCGCGCAGGTCGTTGACGTTCGTCCCGGTCGGTCCCGTGCGGACCAGCGCGTCCGCCCCGTCGAGCAGCGGGTACGCGTCGTGCTCGTCGAGCGCGGCCGCGGCCGCATCGCGGCTCAGGGTGGCCTCGGGGCCGTCGCCGACGAGGCGGTCGTCGATCAGCGCGCCGGCCGCGTCCGTCGCGCCGTCGATACCGTCGGTGTCGACGCTCGCGACGGCGATCCCCTCGCTGTCGCGCCCCGACGCGTCGAGCTCGGCCGCCGCCGACAGCGCGAACTCCCCGTTCGGCCCGCCCTCGCCGGGGTCCGCCCCGAGCGTCACCGTCACCTCGCCGGCCGAGAGGAGGACCGCGGGCGGAGCGACCGGGTCGCCCGCCGCCCGGCACTCCTCGGCGACCGCCGCGTGGGTCTTCGCCGCCTCCCGCGCCTCGCCGCGCACCCGCGAGGAGAGCACGAGCGGGTCGTACCCCCGCGCCGCGGCGACCTCCCGGGCCGCGTTCAGGGCCGTCCGCGCGCTCGCGACGATCCGGACCCCGACGCCGTCGAACGCCGGGTCGCCCGTCTCGGGGGTCTCCGCGACCTCGCCTGCGGCGCCGCGGTCGAGCCGCGCGGTCACGGCGTCCGGGGTGTCGACCCCGTACCGGTCGAGGACCGCGTTCGCGTCCGCGTAGGTCGTCGGGTCGGGCGAGAGCGGGCCGCTCGCGATCACCGCCGGGTCGTCGCCGGTCACGTCGCTGATCGCGAGGCCGAGGACGTCGGCGGGGGCGGCCGCCCGGGCCAGCCGTCCCCCCTTCACCGCCGAGAGGTGTTTGCGGACCGCGTTGATCTCGTCGATAGTCGCGCCGCTGGCCAGCAGCGCCTCGGTCGTCTCGCGCAGGTCGTCAAGCCCGATCCCGTCGGCGGGCGCGGCCAGCAGCGCGCTCCCGCCGCCCGTGAGCAGGCCAATCACGAGGTCGTCGGCGCCGGCGTCGGCCGTGAGCGCCCGCACCCGACGGGCGCTCTCGACGCCCGTCTCGCTCGGCGTCGGGTGGTCGCCGGGGAGGACGGCGACCCGCTCGGTCTCGACGGGGTCGTCCGTGACTACCGCGCCCTCAGCTATCCGGCCGCCGAGGAGCCGCTCGACCGCGGCCGCGAAGTGGCCCGCCGCGTTGCCCGCCCCGACGACCAGCACGCGGTCGTACGCGGCGAGGTCGTAGGCGGCCGTCGCGTCGTCGTGGGCCGTGTTCGCGTCCTCGACGCCCGCGACCGTCAGCCGGTCGCCGTCCAGCGCGAGGGCGTCGTCGACCACTCCGGCCGGGTGCGCCGCCTCGATGCCGGCCACGACGCAGTCGAGCGCGAGTTCGCGGACCGGATCGCCCGCGTGTCCCTCGCGGTCCGCGACGGTCACGGAACGGTCGGCGTCGTCGGGTGCGTCAGACATGGGTCGGATCGCTCATTCCCGTCTGCGTTCCGACGCTTCAAGAGGACTCCGCCGAGGCGCCCGGAGGAGCCCCGCCCGGCCCCGCTCAGAGGATGAGATCGGCGGTCGAGAGGACGTAGTAGACCGCCAGCAGCGCGGCGATGGCGTACTGCCCGAGCGCGACCTCGTCGCCCTCGCCGACCGCGAGCTTGATGATCGGGTACGCGACGATACCGGCCGCCAGCCCGTCGGCGATGGAGTAGGCGAACGGCATCACGGTGACCGTGAGCCCGGCGGAGACGGCCCACGCGGGATCGTCCCAGTCGACCTCGACGAGCCCCTGAAGCATCATCACGCCGACGACGATCAGCGCGATGAAGGAGGCGTACTCGGGGATCGCGGCGACGACGGGGATCACGGCGAGCGACGCGAGGAACAGCGCGGCGACGACCAGGGCGGTGAGCCCGGTGCGACCGCCCTCCTCGACGCCCGCGGACGACTCGATGAACGTCGTCACCGTCGAGGTGCCGACCATCGCGCCGAAGGTGGTCCCGACGGCGTCGGCCATCAGCGGCTTGTCCATGTCGGGGAGGTCGCCGTCATCGTCGAGGAAGTCGCCGAACTGCGAGACGCCGATGAGCGTCCCCGCGGTGTCGAAGAAGTCCACGAAGAAGAACGTGAACACGACCAGCACGAACGTGAGCGGGTCGATGTTCGCCAGCCCGTCGACGAACGCGCCCGCGAGCGGCGTGATGTCGTACTGCGCCGACGGCAGCGTCTCCGGCGTGACCGTCCCGCGGGCGAAGACGCCGCCGAGAGTGAGCGCCCAGCCGGCAATCGATGTGGTCGCGATGCCGATGACGATGGCGCCCGTGACGTTCCGCGCCCACAGCACGAACGTCAGCACCAGCCCCAAGACCCCGAGGATCGCCCACGGGTTCGCGAAGACGCCGCCGAGCGTGACCAGCGTCGCCTCGTCCGGCACGACGATCTGGAGCTCCTGAAGCCCGATGAAAAGCAGGAACAGGCCGATGCCGGCCCCGACCGAGCGCTTCACCGGCTCCGGGAACAGCCGGATGACGTACTCGCGCGCGCCGACGAGGGTCAGGAGTATGAACAGGACCCCCTCGACGAAGACGGCGGCCAGCGCCGTCTGCCACGGCACGCCGAGCCCCAGCACGACGGTGTACGCGAAGAAGGCGTTGAGCCCGAGCCCGGGCGCGAGCCCGAACGGCCGGTTCGCGTACAGCGCCATCACGGCCGTCCCCACCGCCGCCGAGAGGACGGTCGCGATGGCGATCATCTGGACCACCTCGAAGAACTCGTACCCGGGGATCTGGATCGCGTCGGCCAGGATGAACGGGTTCACGACGATGATGTACGACATCGCGAGGAACGTCGTGAGCCCGGCGACCAGTTCGGTGCGGACGTCCGACCCGTGCGACTCCACGTCGAACCGCTCGGCGAGCGTGTCTGAAAGGCCCATTGAACGGGTAGATGTTCCCCGGGATCGAGTGATAAGCTTTGCTGAACGAAGCGCTCAGATATACACAAACGCGCATTAAAACGCGAAAAAGTCCTGTTTATTCTCGAAGAGTATGCGCGAACGTGGCTACTCGAACGTGGTCAGCGCGCCGACCGGCGCGTCGGTGATCGCTCGCGCGCGGTCCATCCCCTCGTCGCCAACGGCGATGAGCGCGAACACGCCGGTAACGTCAGCGTCGCCTTGGAGCGCGATGTCCAAGAGGAGCTCTTGAGTCTCGCCCGACCGGATCAGGTCGTCGACGACCAACACCGTGTCGCCGGCGTCGATGGCGCTCGCGGGGAGGTAGTAGGTGAGCTCGATGCCCGAAGCGAGCCGCTGGCGCGACTCGATGAACTCCTCGACGGCGGTCTCCTTCGACTTCTTCGCGTACGCTAGGCGCGCGTCGAAGAAGGAGGCCATCGCCGCGCCGAGCGTGATCCCGTCCGTCGCGGCCGTCAACACCACGTCCGGCGACTCGAACTCGAACGTCTCCGCCGCCACAGGCGCCACGAGGTCGAGGAACGACTGGTCGAAGACGACGCCGGAGTTGTCGACGTAGCCTTCGTCGTCGAACTCGACGCGCGCGACCAGCTCGTCGGCGAGCGCCTCGCGCCCGACCGACTCGACCACCTCGCTCGCGCGGTCGGTGCCGGGCAGGACGTGCCCGTTCACGTACCGGTTCAGGTCGCCAGCGGGCAGCCTGGTCACCGCGGACAGCTCCTCGTACGTTCGCGTCTCCTTCAGCATCCGCAACACGGCGACCGCCTGTAGCTGGAGGGCCGCCTTCTCTGCGCGGTTCATACTAATGATCGCGATCGCACAAGTATGAACATGTCGAAGTCACACGCGGGGAGAACACCCCACGAGTGTGGTTCTCACGACTCGGGCGCGTCGAAGAACACCGCGGGGTCGTCGATCGCGATCGCGACGTGGTCGCGGTCGTCGAGCGGGCGCAGCCGGACCGTGAGCGCGCCGTTCGCCGCCGCGGCCGCGCGCAGCGAGGCGAGGTCTTCGTCGCCGATGTACGTCGGAATACAGAGCGCCACCTCCGCCGCCTCGTCGGTCGCGACCACCAGCCGGTACGCGACGCCGTCCGCGGCGCCCGCGTACACGTCGACGCCGTCGATCGCGGCCTCGTCGACCGCCTCGAGCGCCGCCTCGAACTCCGACTCCGGTAACAACACGTCGACGCGGGCCGCGTCGGCGACCGGGTTCACCTGTCCGGGGTGTCCGGCGACGGCGGTCCAGCCGCGCTCTCGGTACGCCGCTGCCGTCGACTCCGCGTCCTCCTCGACCGCTCCCCACCGCGGTCCGGGATCGGGTACGTCCATGTCGCGCGGCTACCGCCCACGTCCGTACATAAGCGTCGGTTTCCGACTCGTATCGTGCCTGTCCCGCGTACCCGCGCTCGCCCCCGACCCGTCTGCGCTACCGTCGACGGACCGTTGGCAGTCGGGCCGAAAGGGGCCGGGTCTGCCGGTAGGTTCATAACTCTCTATCGTATGGGATCGCCTATGCCTACTGACAACGACGATCATGTCGACAGGCGGACGGTGCTCAAGTACGCCGGAACGGCCGGTGCTGTCGGTCTCGCAGGCTGTTCCGGAGGCGGCGACGGCGGCGACGGCGGCGACGGTGGCGGCGACGGCGGTGACGGTGGCGACGGCGGCGGCGACAGCTTCGAACTCGGCGTCACCATGGGCCAGATGGACTCCGGGCTCGACCCGCAGGACCACGCCGAGACGAACACCGAGATCATCGTCGGCCAGCTGTACGAGGGCCTCCTCGACCGCGACAAGGAGGGCGGCATCATCGCCGGCCTCGCCAACGAGTGGGAGCGCACCGAGGACGGTAGCGTCCAGTTTATGCTGCGCGACGGGATCACCTTCCACAACGGCGACGAGGTCACGCCGCAGGACGTCCGGTACAGCATCCGCCGGATCGTCTTCGAGGACGTCGGGATCGTCAGCCCGCAGTCCAACGACCTCGGCCTGGTCGACGAGGTGACGCCCGGCGACGGGCAGGTGACGGTCTCCTTCGAGGGGTTCAACCCGATCGCCTTCCAGCTGTTCGCGACGAACGGCCCGATCATGCAGCAGTCGTGGGTCGAGGAGAACGGCGGCGACTACATCAACCGGAACGCCAACGGGACGGGGCCGTTCCGCCTCACGAACTACGAGTCGGGGAACCAAGTCGTCTACGAGCCCAACGAGGAGTACTGGGACGGCGCGCCCGAGGTCGACGAGCTCACCATGACCGCCTCCAGCGAGTCGAGCACGCGGGTCAACCAGCTGCTCGCGGAGGAGACGGACATCGTGACGAACGTACCGCCGAACGAGGTGTCGCGGGTGAACAGCTCCGACGTGGCGACGATCAACTCCGTTGCGAGCGCGCGGATCATCTTCCTCCAGATGCGCTACGACGTGGAGCCGTTCTCCAGCCAGCAGTTCCGGCAGGCGATGAACCACGCGGTCGATGTCGAGAGTATCATCGAGAACGTGCTCAACGGCTTCGGCAACATCACCTCCCAGCCGACCCTCGACGGCCACGTCGGCTACAACCCCGACATCGACCCGTATCCGTACGACCCCGACGAGGCCGAGCGGCTCGTCGAGGAGTCGGGGCACGCGGGCGTCGAAATCACGCTTGAGACGCCGATCGGCCGGTACCTCCGCGACGTCCAGATCGCGCAGGCGGCCGCCAGCCAGATCGACTCGCTGTCGAACGTCTCCTGTGAGGTCGAACAGCGTGAGTTCTCTTCGCTCGTTCAGGACGTCACTGCGCCGAACATCGAGGACCGCCCGCACTTCAACCTCCTCGGGTGGGGGAACGCGGAGTTCGACGGCAGCCAGACGCTGACGCCGCTGCTCTCCTCCGAGGGCGCGCTGACGGTGCTGAAAAACGACGAGCTCGACGGGCTGCTCACGGACGCCGAGGCGACCGAGGACCCCGACGAGCGCGTCGACATCCTCCAGGAGGCGAACCAGCTCGCCCACGACCTCGCGCCGTGGGTGTTCATGCACCAGCAGTTCAGCGTCTACGGCGTCTCCAGCGACATCTCCTGGGAACCGCGGGCCGACGAGTTCATCGACCCGGACACGGCGACCCAGCAGTAACGCGACTCACCTCTCCATATCGTTAGTAATGTCACTCGGCAGATTCGCACTCAAAAGAAGCCTCCAGGGGATCGGCGTCGTCTGGGGCGTCATCACGGTCGTGTTCGCGCTCCGGTTCGTCACCCCCGGGAGCCCGATCAACGCGGTCGCGCCGCTCGACGCGTCACAGGAGACGCGGCAGGCGATCGCCGCCGAACTGGGGCTCGACCAGCCGCTGTACGTCCAGTACGGACGGTACGTCTTCGAGCTGCTCCAGGGCGACATGGGCCGGTCCTACATCCGCGGACAGGAGGTCACGACCCTCGTCTTCGAACGCCTCCCCGCCACCGTGGAACTCGCCGTCGCCGCGAGCGTCGTGGCGATCGTCTTGGCGATCCCGCTCGGCGTGATCAGCGCCACGAACCGGAACGACCCGGTCGACTACGGCGCGACACTGCTGTCGCTCGGCGGCATCTCGACGCCGAACTTCTGGCTCGGGATCATGCTCATCCTGATCTTCGCGGTGGAGTTCAACATCTTCAACACCAGCGGCCGCGGGGTCGACGTCGGCGACGTCGCCCTCTCGGTCGTCAACGCCGAGCCGTTCGTCGGGACGCTGCTGACGTGGCTCGCGTACATCACGCTGCCCGCGATCGCCTTGGGGACCTACTTCATGGCGCTCATCACCCGGCTGACGCGGTCCGGGATGCTGGACGAACTCAGCCAGGGCTACGTCCAGGCCGCGCGCGCCAAGGGGCTCCCGCGGACGCTGATCCGATACAAACACGCGCTCCGGAACACCCTCATCCCCGTGATCACCGTCCTCGGACTCCAGCTCGGGACGCTGATCGGCGGCGCCGTGATCACCGAGGCGGTGTTCTCCTGGCCCGGGCTCGGCACGCTGGTCATCGAGAGCATCAACCAGCGGGACTGGCCCGCGCTCCAGGGGAGCCTCATCGTCATCGGGACGAGTTTCGTCCTCGTCAACATCCTCGTCGACGTTGTGTACGCCTACCTCGACCCGGAGGTGGTGACCGACTAACATGGTCTCTTCACGTGTCATTCGCAATCTCAAGAAGGAGTTCAGACAGAGCGGGCTCGCGAAGCTCGGGCTGGCGCTGGTGGTGATCATCGTGTTGGCCGCCGTGTTCGCCCCGTTCATCGCGCCCCACAACCCGAACGACCAACAGCTCAACCAGAGCGAGCTGCCGCCGATCGGCTTTTCGCAGACGGAGGAGCGGACCTCCTCGCAGATGGTCGACGGCGAGATCCAGACCGTCACCGAGGAGGTCGAGATCACCGCGGACCCGGCCCACGTGTTCGGCACCGACGGGCTCGGTCGCGACATGTTCTCGCGAGTGGTGTACGGCGCCCGGACCTCGCTCGTCGTCGGCGTCCTCGGGACGCTCTTGGCGGCGTCGATCGGGGTGCCGGTCGGCCTGCTCGCCGGCTACCACCGCGGACGGGTCGACGACGCGCTGATGCGGATCGCGGACATCAGCCTCGCGTTCCCCTCGCTCGTGTTGGCGGTCGCGCTGATCGGGCTGTGGGGCCGCGCGGCGGTGAACGTCCCCGACCCGTTCGTCGTCGCTGGCCTCGCGCCGGAGATGCCGAGCAGCTTCGTATTGCCGATAACGGTGGTGATCGTCGTCGGCCTCGTCAACTGGGTGTGGTTCGCCCGCGTCGCCCGCGGGGAGGCGCTCTCCTTGCGCGGGCAGGAGTACGTGAAGGCGTCGCGCGCGCTCGGCGCCGGCGACAACACGATCATCCTCCGGCACGTCCTCCCGAACGCGATCACGCCGATCATCGTCCTCGGGACGGTACAGGTGGCGGCGATCATCCTCTTGGAGAGCTCGCTGTCGTTCCTCGGCTTCTCCGGGACCACGCTGTCGTGGGGCTTCGACATCGCGCAGGGGCGCGACTACGTCTCCTCCGGCCAGTGGTGGATCGCCTCCATCCCCGGGCTCGCGATCATGCTGTCGGTGATCGGGATCAATCTGCTCGGCGACTGGCTGCGTGACGCCTTGGACCCCGGTATCGAGGGCGAAGGGGGTGCCGCATGAGCGACGCCGAGCGGCCGGACGACGACCCGGCGGGGAGCGAGCCGACCGCGGCGACCGACGGCGGGGCGAGCGACCCCGCCGCGACCGCCGACGCCGGACGCCTCGGCGCGGCGACGCCGAGCGGGGCGCCCGCGCCCGGCGACGTGCTGTCGGTCCGGGACCTCTCGACCCGCTTCTTCACCGAAGAGGGGCAGATCAACGCGGTGGAGTCGGCGTCGTTCGACCTCCGCGAGGACGAGATCCTCGGCGTGGTCGGCGAGTCCGGCTCCGGCAAGTCCGTGACGGCGCTGTCGCTCGTCGACCTCGTCGAGACCCCGGGCCGGATCACCGCCGGCGAGGTGTGGTACCGCGACCCCGACCTCGCCGAGGAGTTCCGCGGGACCGAGGGGGTCGGGGTCGACGGCGACCACGTCGACCTCCGGACCGTGCCGCCCAGCGTCCGGCGGTCGCTGCGCGGCCCCTCGTTCAGCGTCATCTTCCAGGACCCGATGAGCAGCTTCAACCCCTCGATCACCGTCGGCGAACAGATCGCCGAGGCGGTCGAGGTGCAGCGGCGGGCGCGGGCGAACCCCCGCTCGACCCGCTCGCGGACGCAGGGGTACGGACTCGGGAAGTACCTCCTCGACGGGATCGTCCCCGGTCGCGACTACACCAGCGAGGAGAGCATGGACCGGGCGGTCGAGCTGCTCGGGCAGGTCGGGATCCCCGACCCCGAGGAGCGCGTCGACGAGTACCCCGGCCAGTTCTCGGGCGGGATGCTCCAGCGCGCGATGATCGCGCAGGCGCTCGCCGGCGAGCCGGACGTGCTGATCGCCGACGAGCCGACGACCGCCCTCGACGTGACGATCCAGGCGCAGATCCTGAACCTGCTGAAAGAGATCCAGGCGGACCGCGGGATGAGCATCGTGCTCATCACCCACGACCTCGGTGTCATCGCCGAGATGTGCGACCGCGTCTGCGTGATGTACGCCGGCGAGATCGTCGAGCGCGGCACGCTCGACTCCGTCTTCGAGGACACCGTTCACCCGTACACGCGGGGGCTGCTCGGCTCCATCCCGGACGTGGACGACCCGCGGGCGCGGCTCGAACCGATCGCGGGCAACGTCCCGAGCCTGATCGACGCCGAGATGGGCGACCGGTGTTACTTCGCGGACCGGTGCCCGAAGGCGATGGAGGCGTGCCTCGACAAGCCGCCCGAGGCGACGGTCGACGCCGCCGCCGACCACGGCGCCAAGTGCGTCCTCGCGGACCGCGAGTACGACCCGGCCGACGCGCTCCCCGACGGCTACTTCGACGGGGGCGACGCCGCCGATCCCGACGACGGGGTCGCGGCCGACGGAGGTGACGGCGAGTGAGCGACTCGCTGCTCTCCGTCGACGGGCTGAAAAAGTACTACGCGGACGACCCGTCGCTCGTCGACCGCCTGCTCGGACAGGAGTCGGAGAGCGTGAAGGCGGTCGACGGCGTCTCCTTCGACGTGCGCGAGGGCGAGACGCTCGGGCTCGTCGGCGAGTCCGGCTGCGGGAAGTCGACGACCGGCGAGACGGTGTTGCGGCTCCGCGAGCCCACCGCCGGCGAGATCACCTTCGACGGCGAGGACGTGCGGGGCATGGGGTCGCGGGAGCTGACGGAGTTCCGCCGGCGCGCCCAGATCGTGTTCCAGGACCCGTTCTCCAGTCTCGACCCGCGGATGACCACCGGCGACATCGTCACTGAGGGGTTGCGGATCCACGACGTGGCCGACCGGGCTGAGCGGCGCGAGACGGCCCGCGACCTGCTCGAACGCGTCGGGCTGTCCGCCGACCAGATGGACCGGTACCCCCACGAATTCTCCGGCGGGCAGCGACAGCGGATCGGGATCGCCCGCGCGCTCGCCTTGGACCCCGACTTCGTCGTCCTCGACGAGCCGGTGTCCGCCCTCGACGTGAGCGTTCAGGCCCAGATCCTGAACCTGCTCGAAGACCTTCAGGACGACTTCGGGCTCACGTTCCTCTTCATCGCGCACAACCTCGGCGTGGTCCGCCACGTCTGCGACCGCGTCGCGGTGATGTACCTCGGCGAGATCGTCGAGATCGGGCCGGTCGAGGAGATCTTCGACGACCCCGCCCACCCGTACACGAAGGCGCTCCTGTCGAGCGTCCCGCGAGCGAGCACGGACGCGCGAGACGAGGAGTTCACCACGCTCCGCGGCGACGTGCCCTCGCCGCGGAACCCGCCGAGCGGGTGTCGGTTCCACACCCGATGTCCGGAGGCGCGGGCCGCCTGCCGGGAGTCGACCCCCCCGGGGTACGACCTCGGCGAGGAGCGCACGGCGACCTGCTTCCGGACGGACGACGACCACGCCTACTGGGACAGCGAGCCCATCGGCGAGAACGCGGCCGCCGAGGAGCCGGCGGACGACTGAGCGATCCGGTCGCCGCGGTCGCTGCCGCATTTATGTGCTCGCGGACGAACTGGTTCGCTCGTCGTGTCTCGAACCGGGAAGCCGCGTCCGGGTTATCTCTCCCCACCCCCTCGCTTGAGACATGTCGCAGAACGACTCCGTCTCCGACGGCGGCTTCGCGCGACGAACGATCCTTCAGGCCGCGGGGCTCTCGGGCGTCGCCGGGCTGGCGGGCTGTCTGAACGAGGCCACCACCACCGCGAGCGCCGGCGACGACGCGGACCCGCCGGCGACCGACGACGGGCCGACGCTCCCGGAGACGGGGTCGCCGGAGGTCGTCGACCTCGACGAGCGCGGCCGCGAGGTGACGCTGCGCTCGGTCCACGCCCGACACGCGGCCCACCCCGGGAGATCGCTGGGCGGGCCGGTCGAGATGCCGGTGACGTGGGCGTTCCAGGCCGACGACGGGACGCCGAGCGTCCCCGGCCCGGTGCTCCGGGCGACCGAGGGCGACGACCTCTCGATCACCCTCGACAACACCGGCGGGGAGATGCCGCACACGCTCCACTTCCACGGCGTCTCGAAGTCATGGAAGGACGACGGGGTCCCGTCCACGACGGGGATCACCGTGATGCCTGGCGAGGAGCACACCTACCAGATCGGCGCGGACGTGCCCGGCACCCACCTCTACCACTGCCACTTCAACACCCCGATGCACATGGACATGGGGATGTACGGGATCCTCCGGATCGACCCCGAGGGGTACGAGGAAGCCGACGTCGAGCAGTTCATGACGCTGAAAGACTGGGACACGCGGCTCTCCCGGTCGTACGGCGGCGCGGACGCCAGCTACGACGTTCAGGACCGTCGCCCCGACGCGTTCACGATCAACGGCCGCGTCGCGCCGTACACGCTCAACCCCGACCACGGCTCGCCGGTCGTCGTCAGCGAGGGCGACACGGTGCGGCTCCACCTGGTCAACGCGGGGTTCATGTCGCACCCGATGCACACGCACAACCACCGGTTCCGCACGGTGGAGAAGGACGGCGCGCCGTACCCCGAGGTACTGCAATTACCTGAGGACGTGGTGAACGTCGCGCCCGCGGAGCGGTACACCGTCGAGTTCGCGGCGGACGCGGACCCCGGCATCTACCCGATGCACTGCCACAAGGTGGACCACGTCCAGAACGGCGGCGTCTACCCCGGCGGGATGCTCACTGCCATCGTCTACGAGGAGGCGATGGGGACCGAGGTGTTCGCGGACCTCATGGAGAAGGCGGAGTACGAGATCTGAGCGCCGGGATCTGACCGCACGAACGCTCTCTTCCGATCACCGTTCGCGGACGACGACGAACTCTGCGAGGTCGCGCAGGTACTCGATCGCCTCGGTCTCGGGCGGATCGGCGTCGTCGAGGGCGGCGAGCGCGCGCTCCGACTCGGCGCGGGCACGCTCGTTGATCTCCTCGGGCGACAGCGACGTGACCTGGAGGACGCTCGGGCGGTCCATCTCAGCGTCCTGTCCGGTCGGTTTGCCGAGGTCGTCAGCGTCGGCGGTGGCGTCCAACACGTCGTCGCGCATCTGGAAGGCGACGCCGACGCGCTCCGCGTACTCGCCGAACGAGTCGATCGCGTGGGGGTCGGCGCCGCCCGCGACCGCGCCCAACTCGGCGGCGGCGCGGAACAGCGCGCCCGTCTTCCGGCGCGCTAGATCCATGTACTCGGCCTCGTTGGTCGGGCGCGCGGCGAGCTCGGTCGCCTCGCCCTCGCCGAGTTCGACCATCGCCTCGGCGACGGTGCGCATCGCACGCGGCTCGGCGGAGAACAGCGCGAACGCCTCGCCGAGCAGGCCGTCACTCGCGATGATCGCCGGGCCGTAGCCGAACTCCGCCCACGCGGCGGGGGTGCCGCGGCGGACCTCGGAGCGGTCGATGATGTCGTCGATCACGAGCGAGGCGTTGTGGACGAACTCGATACCGGCCGCGAAGTCGACCGCCTCCTCGGGGTCGCCGTCGAACGCCTCGCAGGCGAGGACGGTCACCGCGGGGCGGACGCGCTTGCCGCCCGCGAGGACGACGTGCCCCACCTCACCGGACAGCTCCTCGGGCTCGACGTCGTCGATGACCGACTCGATCCGGTCTTCGACCAGCCCGACCCGACGCTGCAAGTACTCCATCTACCGACCGGAGGGCCCCGGCGCGCAAAGGCCTAACGGAACGCCGTGCCGGCGGAGATCCGGACGACTGCGCCGACGCTCGCCCGGGGATCTCTCCCGTGGTTCGCGGCCCCGGAACCTCACCGCCGAGCCGGGACTCCGGCGGCGTTCGCCGCCGATCCGCGGGCGGTCATCCGTTCGTCATAGCGCCCGGCGACGGTCCGCCTCCGGTCCTACTGGAACCGAACGCCTAGGTCGTTGAGCCCGTCGTTGTTCGAGGCGACGTTGATCAGAAGCGGCGTCAGCGCCTCGATCTCGGGTGCGTTGGCGATCCCGCCCGCGTCGAGCGCGCGGAGCCCCTCGATCCCCTCGGCGACGTCCGCGACCGTTCGCTTCGCGTCCTCGTCGTCGCCGATGACGAGCGTGTCGACGCCGAGGTCGGCGTCGAGGTTCGCCAGCCGCGCGGCGGCGAGGTTGTGGAACGCGCCGACGACGGCGACGCCCTCCGGCGCCGCGTCGGCGACGATCGCGGTCACTGAGCCCGCGCCGGGCTTGTGGTAGTGGAACCCCTCGTCGTCGCGTTTCATCCCCGTGGCGGGCGAGACGAGCACGTCGCCGTCGTCCAGCGACCCCGCCACCGCCTCCACGGTGTCGCCGACGTGATACGGCGGCACCGCGAGGACGACGACGCGGGCGTCGGCGGCGACAGCGGCGTTCTCCCCGCCGGTCACCGCGGCGTCGAGCCCGCGGCTCTCCAGTTCGGTCGTGTACTCCTCGGCCTTGGTCTCGGCCTTCTCGGCCTCCCGCGACCCGACCGCGATCCGGTGCGGGGTGTCCGCCGCCAGCCGGAGCGCGAGCCCCTCGCCGATGTCGCCGGTGCCGCCGAGTATCGCGATTCGCATACGAACACTGGGGTCGCTCGCGTCTTAGGGGTTGCGCGACCGGCCGTCCTCGCCACCACCGAAGCCCGCGGTCTCGGGGCGACCGAAGCGGGAGGATTCTTTACCGAGGCGAGGGAGGCCACGCGTATGGACGAGCAGGACCGCGTCGCCGCCTTCGTCGCCGAGCACGGGTTAGAGACCGACCTCGCGCACCGGGTCCTCGACCTCGAGAGCGAGGTCGGCGAGATCGCCAAGGAGGTGGCGACCTCGACCGACTACGGAAGCGAGCCGGACGCCGCCGCGATCGCGACCGACGAGATCGGCGACGCGCTGTTCGCGCTGCTCGCGCTCGCCGAGGCGGCGGACGCCGACGCCGCCGAGGCGCTCGACGAGTCGCTGGCGAAGTACGAGGCGCGGATCGCGTCCTCCGGCGACGCCGGGTCCGGGCAATAGTGACCCGACCGGCGACGCCGGGTCCGGGCAAGACCGACCCGCCCCGGGCGTCGGTTCAAGTGCGTCGGCCGCCTACCCCGCCCATGACCGACACCCCGTCGCTCGCGCTCCGCTACGTCGCCTGCGACGCCTGCGAGACGGTGTTCGCCCGGGCCGACGCCGCTGCGGAGCCGGACGCCTGCGACCGGTGCGGCGCCCCCGCGCTCCGCGAGCTCTCCGGCGTTCGAGGACCGGACGCGTACTTCGTCCCCTGAGTCCGACCGCTCGGGCCGCGGCTCCTGCGCCTCCGACGCGCCGGTCACGCCGGCCGGCTCACCGGAGGTCGTCCATCTCTAGGTCGCCGGCCGCGATCGCCTGTAACTCCTCGTCGGAGAGGCGGTCGATCACGAACTCCGGCATCCCTTCCGGTAGCCCCGCCGGGATCGACCGGCCGCCGTCCGTCACCGACGCCGCTTGGAATCCGTCGTCGCCGCCGTCGGCGGACAGCCGGCGCACGCTGCGTTCGACCTCCTCGACCGCCGCGGACTGGCACTCGCTCTCCTCCGCGAGCTCTCCCATCCGCTCCGAGATCTGATTCGACTGCTCGACCACCCCGTCGATCGTCGCGGCGATCTCCTCGGCGGCCGCGGCCTGCTCGTCGGTCACGTCGGAGACCTCGTCGATCCCGTCGGCCGTCTCGGTGACTGCCTCGGCGATGTCGGTGAGGCTCTCCGCCGCGTCGCCGACGCGCTCGCTCCCCTCGTCGACTCGCACCGTCGTCTCCGAGAGGCTCTCGACCGTCTCCTCGGTGTCGGCGCGGATGCCGTCGACCATCGACTCGATGTCGCTCGCGTGCCCCTGCGACTCCTCCGCGAGCGACTTGATCTCGTCGGCGACGACGCCGAACCCGGCACCCGCCTCGCCGGCCCGGGCCGCCTCGATCGAGGCGTTGAGCGCGAGCAGGTTCGTCTGGTCGGCGATCCCGTCGATCGCGTCGACGAACTCGTCGATCTCCTCGACCCGCTCTTGAAGCGCCTCCACGTCGGCCGCCACCTCGTCGACCGCGTCGCCGATGTCGTCCATGGCCGACGCGGCGTCGTCGGCCGCGTCACGGCCGTCCTCCGCGAGGGTCTCTGCCCGGCTGCTCGTCCGATCGACCTCGTCGGCCGTCGACGCCACCTCCTCGACGGTCGCCGAGAGGTTCGCGACCTCGGAGGAGACCTCGGCGACCCGCCGCGACTGTTCCTCGGCCGCGTCGCCCACCTCGGCGGCGCTCTCGGCGACGTCGCCCGCCGACTCGCGGAGGTCGCTGATCGGGTCTTCGACCTCCGCCTCCACCTCCGCCATCAGCTCCTCGTTCCGCTCGACGGCCGCCGAGAGCTTCTCGCTGTACGAGTGGATGTACGTGTCCGTGACGACCTGCATGTCGAGGTTGACGATCCGGAGGACGGAGAGCAGGTCCTCGATCGCGTCGTCGACCTCCGCCTCGACCGCCGCCGCGGTCTCGTCGTCGACCGTCCCGCCGTCGTCGGGGGCCAGCCGGTCGGTGAGCGAGTCGACGAGCCGGTCGCCGATAAGCGGGAGGATCAGGTCGTAGTAGACGCCGTACTGCCCGATGTAGTGTTTCATCGGCATTTCCAGCATGTCGTGGATCTTGCCGATCCGCGCCCGGTCCTCGAAGTACTCCGTCCCGTACTCGCCCCCCGCGAGCGTCACGAGGTACGCCGACTGGGTCCGCTTGAGCTGTTCGAGCCCCTTGTCGGACCGGCCGATCACCGCGGTCGTCTGCTCGTGCTCGGTGAGATTCTCGTAGAAGTCGTCCGCGATCTGCTCCGCGTTCTCCGCGAACGCGTCCTCGTACCGGCTCAGTCGCCGCTCGTCTTCTGCGTCGAAGCCGACGAACTCCTTTCGCCACGCGATCTCGTCCCCGTCGAGACCGATCTCGTCGACCAGCTCACCCACGTCGAGCCCGTCGTTCAAGCCGCCCTGACCGAAGTCGTGCCGGCCGTACTCTCCCGATGTAGCCATGCTGAGACCTCTCCGCTTGGGTTATATAAACGGCCACCCCCAGGTCTCACGGCTGATACCGGCGATTCGTGCCGCCTATCCGCGACGGACGGCCGACCCCGCGTCGGCGCCCGTTCAGTCGGCGCCGGCCGCGTCGCCTTCCGCGGGCGCGTCCCCGTCGGCGACCGGCTCGACCGCGACCGCCGAGTGCTTGAACTCGGGGATCTTCGCCGCCGGGTCGAGCGCGTCGCCCGTCAGCGCGTTCGCGAGCGGGTCCGGGTAGTGGAACGTACAGAACACGACGCCCTCGCGGACCGCCGGCGTGACCTCGGCGGCGACCTCGACGCTCCCGCGCTCGTTCGAGACGGTCACTCGGTCGCCGTCCTCGATCTCGCGATCGGCGGCGTCCGCCGGGTGGATCTGGAGCGCGTCCTCGCCCCGCATCGCCACGAGTCGGTCGGAGCGCCGGCTGAGCGCCCCGCTGTTGAAGTGCTGCATCACGCGACCGGTCGTCAGCGTCAGCTCGCCGGCGTCGAGTTCGTCCGCGGGCGGGACCGGGTCGACGACCGCGAGCGGGGCGGTGCGCTCGCCCGTCGCGAACGTCTCCGCGTGTAACACGCCGGTGCCGGCCCCGTCGCTCGCCGAGAACGGCCACCGCTGGTAGCCGCCGCCGATCTCCGCGTAGCTCATCCCCTCGTAGATCGGGGCGACGCGGGTCAGCTCCTCGAAGGCCGCCTCCGGGCCGTCGTGGTCGAACGCGTCCGGCCGGTCGGTCAGCCGCTGGCCGAGGTCGGTGAGGATCTCGAAGTCCCGTCGCGCGTTCCCCGGCAGGTCCGCGTTCGGCCGCATCCGCATCACGCGCCGGTCGGTGTTCGTCACGGTCCCGGCCTTCTCGGCCCACGCGCTCCCGGGGAGGACCACGTCCGCGTGCTTGGCCGTCGCCGTCTCGAACAGGTCGATGACGACGCAGAAGTCGAGGTCGTCGAACGCCGACGCGACCGCCGTCGCGTTCGGCTCGGTGACGGCCGGGTTCTCGCCGAAGACGACCGCCGCGCGCACCTCGTCGCCGAACCGGTGGGTCGCCTCCACCTCGGTGAGGCCGGGCTCCGCCGGCGGCTCGACCCCCCACACCTCGGCGACGCGCTCGCGGGCGGCCGCGTCCGTCACGGGCTCGTACCCGGGGAGCACGCCTGGCAGTCCTCCAACGTCACTCGTGCCCTGAACGTTGTTTTGGCCCCGCAGCGGGTTCACGCCCGTCCCGGGGCGGCCGACGTTGCCGGTCAGCAGCGCGAGGTTGAGCAGGGCGTGGACGTTGTCGGTGCCGCAGCGGTGCTGGCTCGTCCCCATCCCCGTCACGATCGCGGCGCGGTCGGCCTCGCCGTACGCCCGGGCGGCCTCCCGGATCGCCTCCGGGTCGACGCCGGCCGCCTCGGCGTTCGCGGCGACGTCCACGCCGGCGAGGTGGCCGCGAAGGCGGTCGAACCCGGTCGTGCGCTCGTCGAGGAACGACTCGTCGACGAGGTCCTCCTCGACGAGGACCGCCGCGACCGCGTTCGCCACCTCGATGTCGGTGCCGGGGCGCAGCGGCAGGTGGACGTCCGCCGCCTCGGTGGTGTCGTTCGCGCGCGGGTCGACGTGGACCAGCGTCGCGCCGTCGCGGATCGCCGGGAGGAGGTACGACCGGAACGCCACGGGGTGTTGCTCGGCCGGGTTGGCCCCGTTGACGAACAGGCAGTCCGTCTCCCGGAGGTCGTCGAGCGTGTTCGTCATCGCGCCGGCCCCGAACCGCTCGCTCATCGCCGCGACGGTCGAGGAGTGACAGAGCCGCGCGCAGTTGTCGACGTTGTTGGTCCCGAGGACGCGCGCGAGCTTCTGGAGGACGTAGTTCTCCTCGTTCGTACAGTTCGACGACGCGAAGAACTGGACGGCGTCGGGGCCGTGCTCGTCGACCACGCGCCCGATTCCGCTCGCGACGCGGTCGAGCGCCTCCCCCCACGGCGCGGTGACGAAGTGCCCGTCGTGTCGGACCAGCGGCTCCGTCAGGCGGTCCTCGTGGTCGACCACGTCGAACGCGGCCGCCCCCTTCGGGCAGATCTCTCCCTTGGCGTTCACCGCCCCCTCGACGCCGGTCGCGCCGCCGCGGTCGGCGTACTCGATCTGGCAGCCGACGCCGCAGAACGGACAGACGGTGGGGCTCGACTCGAAGCTCCGTTCGGTCGGATCGGGCATCGGTCCCACGTAGGAGCCCCAGCACCCTCCGAACACCCCCGGCGTAGCGTGGTGTTTTAATTACCCTCTCGTCTCGGTGCCGGCCCTCCCGTCTCGGTATCCGTCCCCTCGCCTCGATGTCCGCCCGCCTCTCGCGCCGGTCGACGGTGTTCGTCCGCCGTCTTCGCGCCCCCGACGCGGCGGCGAGTCACCCGGTCACGGCGTCGCTCTCCGCCGGCGCGAGCAGGCGGCCGAGCGACAGGGCGCCCGCGGTCACGAGGCAGGCGGCAAACGCGATCGTGCCGAGCTTCCCGCCGAAGCCGACGAAGTACGGCGCCGCGCCGACGAACGCCACGCCGGCTGTCCCGCCGGCCAACAGCATCGCGCCGGGCCCTGGGATCCGCTCCGGGGTGGCCATCCCGGCGAACGACGCGCAGAAGGCGGCCGCAGCGACCGCGTCGCCCGCGGCGAACAGCGGCGGACAGACGAGGCCGGCCGCGAGCCCGACGACGGCGGAGGCGACGACCGGGCCGTGGTCGAGCTGAACGCTCACGAGGTACGTGACGGGCGCGGCGACGGCCGCCGCGGCGACGAGCCCCGTCGCGACGGCCGGCTCCGGGACCGTCCCCGCGCCGGGAGTCAGCCCGCCGAGCGCCGCCACCGACAGGCAGCCGACGAACGCCGTCGTGCCGAGCTTCCCGCCGAACCCGTTGAACGCGCGCTTGGCGGCGACGAAGACGCCGGCGGCGACGAGGCCGGCGGCGGCCACCGACCCGAGTTCGGCGTCGGCCGCGGGGGTCGCCATCCCGACGAACGAACCGCAGTAGGCGGGGGCGCCGTACGTCTCGGTCAGGAGGTGCGCGCAGAGCCCAACGAGCGCGGACGCGACGACCGCGCCGACGCCCACCCGCACGGAGAGGGCGTACGTGACCGGCGCCGCGGCGGCGACGGCGGTCGCGTTGCCGAGGTCGGTCCGCGTGACGCCGAAGTCGTCCGTCCGCAGCGCGTCCCGGGTCTCCCTCGCGACGGTGGCGCCGAGGCTCACCGCGCCGACCGCGAGGACGACCGCGCCGGCCAGCAGGTTCGGTCCGCCTGCGGCGCCGCCGGCCAACCCCGCGGCCGCCGCGACGCTCATTCCGCCCCCGGCGCCGGCCAGGGCGATCGCTCCGAGTGCGTGGATCGCTCGTGTCACGGCTGCGACTCCGGGGCGCGGACCGATACCGACCGGCCCTCAGTATTGCGGGTGTTCTCTGCGAGACCCGGTCACGGGACCGGTGTATCGTGGATCAGGCATTTGTACCCGTCGTGCTAACCCCGATCTGATGGGAACCGGAGGGAAGCCGGCGGACGACGGTGTCGCGGCCGCGCACGGGGGCGTTCGCGCCGGCGTCGCGATCCACGGGACCGAGGGGTGTCCGGTCGTCGCCGCGTCGACCGTCCACGACGGACCGATAACCGGCGTCAACTGGACGCACGTGGGTGACACGCACACCGAGGAGTTCCGCGCCCGCGACCCGGACGCGGTCGACCGCGCGGAGGGGGTCCCGACGCCCACCTCGGTCGTCGACCTCGGCGACGAGCGGGTGTACCGGTACGACCGCCCGCGCGACGGGGCGTGCGCCTGCCGGATAATCGAGGAGCTCGACTGCCCGATCGCGGACGCCCGCGCCGAGGACGGCGTCCTCCTCCTGACGCTCCACCTCCCCGACCTCGAA
Source organism: Halorubrum sp. C191 (assembly GCF_002727095.1). Lineage (NCBI taxonomy): Archaea > Methanobacteriati > Methanobacteriota > Halobacteria > Halobacteriales > Haloferacaceae > Halorubrum > Halorubrum sp. C191. The sequence continues at coordinate 30,101 of NZ_NHNZ01000076.1, forward strand.
CGCCTGCGCGACATCGTCTCGGCGCTCGACGGGACGGCGGAGCGCGTCGAGGTCCGCTACCTCGTCGAGGGGTCGGCGCGCGGCGACGAGGTGTCGGACCGGACCCTCGTCGACCGCGGCCGCCTCACCGATCGCCAGTGCGAGGTGTTGCGGACCGCCTACCGCATGGGCTACTTCGAACGCCCCCGCGACGCCAACGCGAGCGCGGTCGCCGACGCGCTCGACATCTCTCCCTCGACGTTCGCCGAGCACCTCGCGACCGCACAGCGGAAGCTCTTGGAGGAGACGCTGGCGGAGAACTGAGGGCTCTGCTCCCCCGCCGCGTCAGGCGGCGTGTTCGTTGATCGCGGATTCGAGCGTCGCCCGGTCCTGCGCGCCGACGAACCGGTCGACCGCCTCGCCGCCGGCAAACAGGACGAGCGTCGGGATGCTGCGCGCGCCCAGCTGCTGGGCGACCGCCTGGTTCGCGTCGACGTCGACCTTGGCGATCGCGGCATCGCTTTCGGCCGCGAGCGCCTCGATCGTCGGCTCCATCATCTGACAGGGGCCACACCAGTCGGCGTAACAGTCCACGAGGACGACGTCGTGCTCGTCGACCGTGCGCTGGAGTTCGTCCGGTCCGTTCACGTGGATCGGCTCGTCCGGGGTCGCCGCCCCGCCGTCGCCCGTCTCGGTTCCGGCGCCCTCGTCGAGCGCGTCGCCGTCGCCGAGGCGCGCTTCCAGCTCTCGGCGCTTCTGCTCGCGAATCCGCTCGCGCTCGGTCTTCGCGTCGTCTCCCGTCGATTCGTTCGCTTCGGCTGCGTCGCTCATGCGCCAGTATTGGGTATTTAGGACAATATACTTTCCGCCTTCGGATCCCCCGTCGCCTCACTCCGCGGACCCGAGGAGCTCGTCGAGCCCGGCGGCGGCCAGGTCCACGTGGTCCGCGACGAGGTCGGCCGCGCGCTCGTACGGCGACCGGTCGGCGGTCGTCGCGTCCGGGCGCGTCCGGCCCGCGCTCGCGAAGACCGTCTCGACGAAGGCGTCGCGCACGGCCGCCGTCTCGAAGAGTCCGTGGAGGTACGTCCCGAGGACGCGGTCGGTGGCGACGCCCTCGGCACCGAGCGGCTCGGTCGCGAGCAGCGTCGCCGCGGCGTCCCGCTCCCCGTCGTCGAGGACCCGCGTCCGCCCGGCGCGGATCTCGTAGCCCGTCGCGCGCCCCTCGGCGCCGGCGATCGGGCCGACGCCGTCGACCGCCCGGGTGACGCGCTCGACGCGCTTCTCCGTCGAGAACCGCGTCTCGACTGGCAGGAGGCCGACCCCCGGAACCGCTTCGCGGTCGCCGACGCCCTCGACGGCCGCGTCGAGGAGGCGTTCGCCGAGCAGCTGGTACCCGCCGCAGACGCCGACCACGGGGGCGTCGAACGCGCGCAGCGCGCCGTCGAAGCCGGCCTCGCGGAGTGCGAGCAGGTCGTCGACGGTGTTCTTCGACCCCGGGAGGACCACCGCGTCGACCCCGTCGAGCGCGGCGTCGAGCGGGAGGTAGGCGACGCGGACTCCCGGCACGCGCGCGAGCGGCTCCAGGTCGGTGAAGTTCGAGATGCGCGGCAGCCGCGGGACCCCGACCCGGACGGCCTCGTCGTCCGGAACGCCGTCGTCGGTGCCGAGGACGCCGCCGCTGCCGGTCCCGCCGCCACCGCTTCCGTCCTCGGCGGTCGCCGCGTCGGGCAGCGAGAGGCTGTCCTCCGCCGGGAGCCCCGGGTCGTCGTGCGGGACGACGCCGACGACGGGCACGCCGGTTCGGGCCTCGATCTCGTCGATCCCGGGTTCGAGGAGGGCCGGGTCGCCGCGGAACTTCGTGATCACGGCGCCGCACACGCGTTCGCGGAGGTCGTCGGGGAGCAGTTCGAGGGTCCCGTAGAGGCTCGCGAACGCGCCGCCGCGCTCGATGTCGACCGCGATCAGGATCGCCGCGTCCGCGAACCGCGCGCACTCGACGTTCGCGAGGTCGCGGTCGTGGAGGTTGATCTCGGCGATGCTCCCCGCGCCTTCGGCGACGATCACGTCGTGGTCGGCCGCGAGGCGCTCGTGGGCGGCGACCGCGGCGTCGCGGGCGGTCGCCCAGTGGTCGTCGTAGTACGTCGACGCCGGAGCGTTCGCGACCGCCTCGCCGTCGACGATCACCTGGCTCTCGCCGCCGCCGCGCGGCTTGAGCAGGACGGGGTTCACGTCGGTCGTCGGCACGGTCTCGGCCGCCCGGGCCTGGACGTGTTGGGAGACGCCGACCTCGCCCCACTCGCCGTCCGGGGCGAGCGCGACCCGCGCGTTGTTGCTCATGTTCTGGGCCTTGTACGGTGCGACCGAGACGCCGCGCCGCGCGAGCAGTCGGCAGAGCCCGGCCGCCAGCGTGCTCTTGCCGACGTGGCTCGCGGTACCCGCGATCAGCACCGTGTCGGCGTTACTCTCCGGGTCCGCCTCGGCCCCGCCGCCCTCGTCCGCGCCGGCGTCGGTCACGGTCGCGCGGCCCTCATCGTCAGTACTCCGTCCCCCTGCGCGCCCGCTGGCCGTCGTCGAACGGGTGGGCGACCTTGCGGACGTTCGAGATCAGATCGGCGACGCCGTCAAGATAGTCCGGTTCGGCGTGGCTTCCGGTGAGGACGAGTTCGAGGTCCTCGGGCTTCGACTCGGCGAGGCGGACAACCTCGTCGGGGGCGACGAGCCCGCGGTCGGCCGCGTACAGCAGCTCGTCGAGTATCAGCAGGTGGACGCCCGCCTCGGGCGCCCCGTCGAGTGCGAGCGGCTCGGTCAGGTCTGCCTCCGCAGCGCCCATGACGAGCGCCTCCGCGCGGTCGAAGGCGGCCGCCGCCTTCGCCTCGTGCTCGTCGTCGGCCGACCCGTCGAGCAGGCCGTGCCAGCCGTAGTGACCGGCGTTCTCGTAGGTGAAGCCCGGAACGGCCGCGATCGCGTTGTATTCGCCCCTGACGCCCTCGACGCTGTCCGCGCCGCCCTTCATGAACTGGAGCATGTGGACGCGGTAGCCGTGGCCCGCGGCCCGGAAGCCCATCCCCATCGCCGCGGTGGTCTTCCCCTTGCCGTCGCCCCAGAACGCCTGGACCAGTCCGAACTCCTCGGGGGCGGCCGGCTCGATCGGCTCCGGCTCCGGGGCCGCGCCGCCGCCCGGGGTGCGGGCGCGGTCGCCTGCGGCTCCCTCGCCGGCGTCGGTCGGTGTTTCCTCGTGCGCGTCGGTCGGTTCCTCGTCGTCGGTGTCGTCGTGGTTCGTGGTCATGGGTCGAAAACCTCCGCCCGGTCGCCGGTGACGACGCCGTGTTCGGCGTCGACCGCCGGTCCGGGCACGTCGCCGTCCGGGTACCGCGACCGCAGGCTCGCGCGGACCGCGTCCCGGACGCAGGCGCGGGCCGCCCCGCCGACCGCCGTGGCGCTCCCGGAGAACTCCGCCGGCTCGCCCTCCGGATCGTCGGCGACGACGACGGCGTCGCTCGTCGTCCCCGGAATCCCCGCCCCCGCGAGCAGCGTCGCCGTCTTCGCCTCGGCCGCGACCGCGACGAGGTTCGCCGCGGCCCCGGGGGCGAGCCGCCGCGTCGCGCCGACGATCAGGTTCACCGTTCCGGGGGGGTCGACCGGCGAGCCGGCGGCGTCGGCGCCCGAATCGACCGGCTCGCCCTCGTCCGTCGGCTCCATCGGCAGCATCGCGGGGTTCGAGAGGCCGACCGTCGCGTACGCGACGACCGGCCCGAGCCGCGCGCCGCGGGCGTGCTCCATCGAGACGCCCGTGAACAGCGTCGGCGGCGCGTCGCGGTCGCCGTCGCTCCCCTCGGCGCTCCGCCCGTCCGCTTCGGCGGCGAACCCCGCTCGCGCCAGCCGCTCGTCGCGGTAGGTCCCGAGGTCGGTCCGGGCGAACCCCTTCGGGACGGTGACGTTGTACGCGGTCGCCGCCCGCGACCGCCCGCCGTCCCACCCGGTCGAGAGCCAGCGCGTCCCCGGCCGCCGGAGCCGGAGGACGCCCTCGCTGACGGTCGCCTCAAACATCGGCGTCCCCACCTCCGCCGCCGTCTCCCGTCTCGGCGTCCGCTTCGTCGTCGTCTTCCTCGCCGTCGACGCCGAGCGCCGCGAGGAGTCGGTCGTTCTCCGCCGGGCGGCGGACCGCGACCCTGACGTGCGAGTCGAGGCCCCGGAACGTCCGCGCGTCGCGGACGGCGACGCCCCGCTCCCGGGCGCGCGCGACGACGCGGTCCACGTCGCGGTCGCCGACGTCGACGAGCAGGAACGGGGCCTCGGAGGGCGCCACGTCGTACCGCTCGCCGAGGCCGGTCCGCAGCCGCCCGCGCTCGCGGCGGACGCGGTCGCGGGTCTCGCGGACGAACTCCGTCTGCCGGAGGCAGTACTCCCCGGTCGCGAGCGCCGGGGCGCTCACGTTCCACGCCCGGCGCGCGCCCCGCATCGCCGCGCCGAGGTCGCCCGTCGCGACCGCGAATCCGGCCCGGATCCCGGGGAGCCCGAACAGCTTGGTGAGCGCCCGCGCGACGACGACGCCGTCGGTGCCCGCGAGCGACTCGCGCTCGGTGAACCCGAGGAACGCCTCGTCGACGAGCAGCACGGTGTCGGCCGCGCGGCAACGCTCCGCGAACGCGAGCAGCGCCTCGCGGTCGTAGCCGGCCCCGGTCGGGTTGTTCGGCGTACAGACGACCGCCAGGGCGTGGCCGCGCGGGTCGGCGTCGAGGACGCGCTCGGCGTCGACGAACGAGGGATCGCCGCCCCGAAGTCGGACCTCGCGGGCGTACTCGCCGAAACTCGGCGCGGGGAGCAGGGCCGAGTCGCCCGGGTCGACCGCGAGCGCGATCGCCGTCCGGATCGCGGCCAGCCCGCCGGGCGTCGGGACCACGCACTCGGGGTCGCAGCCGACGTAGTCGGCCGCGGCCGCCCGGAACGCTTCCGGGGGCTCCGGCGGGTACGTCCGCGCCGTCTCGAAGGCCGCACGGTAGACGCGCTCGACGCCTGCCGGGACCACCGGGTTCGTGTTCGCGCTGAAGTCCAGCAGGTCCGGGTCGTCGGTACTTCCGTGGGGTTCGCGTCCGAGCGCCGCCGCGCGCTCGCGATTCACGACCGGTCACCTCCCTCGGCGGCTCCCGGCTCGCCGAGCCACTCGACCCCGCCGGTCGGGAGGGTCGGGGCGTCGCACTCGCCGGCGAGGATCCGCTCGGCGAGCCGACGGTCTCCGGGGCGGTTGACGTTGAGCGCGAGGCGGGCGTCGCGGGTCGCGCGGACGGCCTCGTCGCCCGCGCCGTCGATCGCTCCGACGACGTTGACGCCGGCCGGGACGCGCTCGTCGGGTGCGTCTCCGTCGGCCGCCTCGTCGCCTCCTCCGCACTCGCCTCCCGCTCCGTCGTACCGCGTCGCGGCGTCGGCGCTCGCGCCTAACTCGCGCTTGCGTGCGGCGGGGACGCGGATCGACAACGATTCCCCCCCGGCCGCGGCGTGGGCGTCGAGGACGGCGTCGACCGCCGGCCCGTCAAGCAGCGGGAGGTCGACCGCGACCGTGAGGACCGGCGGTTCCGGACCCTCGGCCAGCGCCGCCTGAAGATCCGCGACGTACCCGTCGCCTGGCGTGTCGACGACGGTCACCTCGACCGAGCCCGCCCCTCGTTCGGCGCCGTCGGCGACCCGTCCGCCCCCGCTCGCCCGCTCGCCCAGTCGCTCGCGGGTCCGCGGCGTGTGTGGCGAGACGGCCGCGTACGCGGTCTCGACCCGGCTCGCGGCGAGGGTGTCGAGCGTCCGGTCGACCATCGACCGCCCGGCCACCGGCGCGAGCGGCTTCTCGCCCTCGCGGTCGAGTCGCGTGCCGCGGCCGCCGCACATCACGAGAGCGTCCACGCGATCACCCCCGCGTGTAGCCCGACGACGCGGGCGAGCTCGTTCGTCGCGCCGAGCACGTCGCCGCTGACCCCGCCGAGCCGCGAGCGCGCCCACGCGAACGCGAGCGCGGCGACGACGACCGCGGCGGTGATCGCGGCCGCGACGACGCCGGCGCCCCCGGAGCTGAGGCCCGCCCGCGCGCCCAGCGCCGCGGGCGTCGTCACGAGTGCGACGCCGGCGAGCGCCCGCGGGCCGGAGGCCGCCGTCAGCGCCGACCCGAGCCCTTCGTGCGGGGCGTCGCCGACGCAGACGAGCGCCGCCGTCGCGGCCTTCGCGCCCACCTCCGCGAGGACGACGAGGGCGACCGCGTCGCCGAGCGAGCGGGCCGCGACGCCCGTGACCGCCGCCCCCGCGGCGACGAGCCCGGCGACGACGAGCGCGAGCGCGACCGTCCCGCCCACGCCGAGCGCGGAGTCTTTCAGGACCGCCCGCCGCCGCTCGGCGTCGCCGTGGACGACCGCCGCGTCGCCGAGGTCCGCGACGCCGTCGAGGTGGGTGATCCCGGTGACGATGGAGAGCCACGCGGCGAACGCGACGCCGACCGTGAGCGGCGGCACCCGAACCGGCACCAGCGCGGCCGCGACGACCGGGAGCGAGACGAGCGCCCCGATCGCGTACCCGACCGCCGGCATCGCCGCTGGCGTCCGCCGGAACGCTTCCCAGGCGCGGTCGGTGCGGCCGACGGGGATCCGGGAGAGGAACCCGAGCGCGCCGCGGAGCGCCGCGACCGGTCTGGTCAGGACCACGCGACCACCCCCGCGAGCGCGAGGACCCACGCCGCCGCGGCCGCGACGGTGACCCCGCCGGCGACGCCGACGAGCCGCACGGCGTCGCGGGCGGCCGCGGGCGACGGCGCCTCCGGACCGCCGTCGAGGACGTACGCCCCCGGCTTCTCTAGGCGGACGCCGAGCGCGGCGGCGGCCGTCGCCATCGGCCAGCCCGAGTTCGGCGACGCCGGCTCGCGGGCCAGCGACCGGGCGCGCCGCAGGCTCCCGGGCGACCGGGCCGCAACGGCGAGACAGCACGCCGCGACCCGCGCCGGCAGGAACATCGCGGCGTCGTCGAGCCGGGCGCTGGCCCAGCCGATCGGCTTCGACCGGTAGCCGAGCATCGAGTCGAGCGTGTTCACCGCCTTCACCCAGGCCGCGGCCGCGACCCCCGCCGCCAGCGCGCTCTCGACGGTCGCGGCGCTCCCGGCGACCGTGGCCGTCACGCCGGTCGTGCCGGCCCTGGGACTCCCACCGGCCGCCGCGACCGCGACGGCGCCGGTCGCGCCGGCGGCGAACCAGACGAGCGGTGCGACGAACCCGTCCGCGAGGTTCTCCGCGGCGCTCTCGACCGCAGCGCTACGGAGCGCGGCCGGAGAGAGGTCGGCCGGGTCGCGCCCGACGAGCGCCCGGACCGACTCCCGGGCGGCGTCGGGATCGGTCTCGGTCTCGGCGACGACCTCGCCGGTCACGTCGAGCAGCATGCGGAGGCTCGCGACCGAGAAGCAGACGCCCGCCGCAGCGGCGACGGCGGCGACCGGGACGCCGCCGGGTCGCGGGCCGTGCGCGGCGGCCAGCCAGACGACCCCGCCGCAGAGTGCGGCCGCGGCGAGAGGGAGGCCGGCCGCGACCGCGACGCCGACGAGCCGAGGGCGGGCCCACTCCCGGTCGAACCGGCCGACGAGGGTCCCGAACAGCGCGACCGGGTGGACGCGGTGCGGCGGCTCCGCGGCCGCGAGATCCAGCGCGAGGGCGAGCGCGACCGGCGCGAGGAGCGTGGCAGCCGGAGCAATCAGCGCGGCGGCGGGTTCAGCGACCTGCGCGGCGACGGCCGGCTCGGTGGCCCCGACGGGCGCGGCGGCTCCCGTCATCCCGTCACCTCGTCGAGGAACGCGTCGAACGCCCCGCTCTCGGGGTGGACGTGACAGTACGTCCCGAGCGTGCGGTGTTCGGTCAGCCCCTCCCGGTCGCCGTCGATGCCGGTCCCGCGCTCCACGTCGAACGCGAACCGGGCGTCGGGGGCGACCTCGGCCGCGGAGTAGTGGAACTCGTGGCCGCGGAGCCGATCCCCGGCGGCCGCCGTGAGCGCGCCGCGGCGGGCGCGGAGTTCGACGTGGTCGAGCGCCTGATACCGCTCCCGGCGCTCGACGCTCGCGGGGAGGACGCCCGCCATCTCGTGGCTGTCGCCGTCGGCCGTCGTCAGCGTCTCCGCGAGGGCCATCAGCCCGCCGCACTCGCCGAGGACGGGCGTCCCCTCGGCCGCGGCGTCCGCGACCGACGCAAGCGCGGGCCCGTCGGCGAGCGCCGCGGCGTGGAGCTCCGGGTAGCCGCCGGGGAGGTAGACGCCGTCGCAGGGCGGGAGGTCGTCGCCGGCCGCGGGCGCGAAGGGGACTACGGTCGCGCGCTCGCCGAGCCGCTCGCGGGTGGCCGGGTAGACAAACCGGAAGGCGGCGTCGTCCGCGACCGCGACCCGCGGGCGGTCGTCGCCGTCTCCGGGGTTCGCTCGGCTGCCGCCGCCCGCCAGTCTCGCCTCCGGGCCCGTCGCGGGGAGCGTCGGTTCGCCCGCGACATCGAGCAGCCGGTCGGTCCGGAGCGTCTCGGCGGCGGCGTCGAGCGCCGCCGAGTCGAGCGGTGCCTCCTCGCCCATCTGTAGTCCGAGGTGGCGGTCGGGGATCTCCAGATCCTCGCGGGGTGGGATCCGGCCGCAGTAGGCGAGCGAGTTTGGGAGCGCCTCGCGGATCCCCGACTCGTGACGGCCGCCGTGCGCGCGCTGTGCGACGACGCCCGCCACGTCGAGGTCGTGGTCGGTCCGGTCGGCGTACGTCGCGAAGCCGAGCGCGGTCGCCGCGACGCTCTCCATCCCGGCGCTCGCGTCGACGACGAGGACGACCGGGAGGTCGAGTGCGGCGGCCACCTCGGCCGTGCTCGCGGCGCTGCCGTCGTACAGCCCCATCATTCCCTCGACGACGCAGACGTCACCGTCGCCGCGGGCGTAGTTCCGTCGGAGGCCGTCGTTCCCCTGAAGCCACGGGTCGAGGGTGCGCGACGGCCGCCCGGCGACCCGGGCGTGGTGGCTCGGGTCGATGAAGTCCGGCCCCGCTTTCGCGGGCCGGACGGTCCGGCCGGCGTTCTCGAACGCGCGGATCGTCGCGAGGGTCGCCACCGTCTTGCCGACGCCCGACGCCGTGCCGGCGAGGACGAGTCCCCTCACCGTCGGTCGCCTCCGTTCGCGGGGGTAGTCCCGTCTCCCCCGTCGGACTCCGTCCGATCCGCGAGCAGGCGGTCGGCCACGGCGGCGACCCGCTCGCGGACGGCGTCGTCGCCGACCCCGGCGCGCTCCGCGAGCGCGAGCGCCCCGCCCATGCCGACGCCCTCCTTCGCCTCGCCGCGGGCGTACGCCGCCATCGCCGGGTGGTCGCTCTCGCCGAACCCGGGGTCGGCCGCCGCGAGCGTCAGGTCCAGGTCGCCGGCGAGCGCCGGGAGATCCGCGGTGGGGTCGTCCGCGACGAGCGACGTGGTCGCCAACGGGAGTGGTCGCTCCACGCCCGCGTGCCGGGCGAGCGCCGCCGCGGCCGCGAGCTGTGTGCCGTCCGCGAGGGTCACGTCGATCCCGGCGTCGGCCGCGCCGACGATCAGCCCCGAAACGGCGGCGAGGACGGGGTCGCCGGCCAGCCGGACCGCCTCGATCGGGTCGTCCGCCGCGCCGCCCGGGTCGAGGCCGCTCGCGTCCAGCCCCTCGGCGACGACGCGCCGCTTGCGCTCGATCGGATTCGCCGGTAGCGACGAGGAGACGGCGGCGCGCTCGCCGAGCGCGGTCAGGACTCCGAGCGCGGTGGTCGTCCCGCCGGGAATCGTCTCGGCGACGAGCAGCTCGGCGGGTCCGTCGCCGTCGCGTTCGGGGCCGGCTCCCTCACCGGACACGGCGAGGTCGGGCGCCAGCGAGCGCGCGCGCTCGAAGACGGTTGCCGCCTCCGGGACCGGCTCGGGGTCGCGGACGTCGCCGCCCGGGGACGCGCCGACCTCGCGGACGCTCGCCGCGGTCGGCGCGCCGAGTCCGGCGTCGACGAACTCGACGGGAAGGGTCTCCGGGCCGAGCAGCTCGCGGACCGCGCGGGTGACGACCGCGGGCGTCGCGCAGCCCGTCGGACTCATCGGCACGGGCGAGTCGGGCGCGGGGCGCCCCGCCTCGACGATTTCGAGGTCGGCGCTCGGCGTGTGAACGCGTAGCTCCGGGTCGGCGCCCGCAGCGCTGATTCCGTCGATGGCGGCGGTCGCGGTCGTTCCCGCGACGACGAGGAGTCTCATACCTCCCACCGGTACCTCCCTCCGTCGCGCCCGCGTGCCGCCGGCGCGGCGTCGATGTGTACCACTAGCGGTTCATCGATACAATTGAACTTTAATCGATCGACGAGCGGCGGCCGGTTCGAGCGTTCCGACCGCGCCCGTCGACTGTGCGTCCCGACCGAATATCTCGCCCGTCAGTTCGGACCGAACGTCTCGCCGAACCCGTGCGACCGCAACCCACGCGACCCGCGGAGCGAAGCGGTTAAGAGTGAACCGCGGATATTTCCGTCAACTCGCTGGTGCGGACACAGCGGGCACTCGCCGCCGGGGCCGCGGTCGGACCGACCGCCGCGCGCCCCGGGACGAGACGACATGTGGCCCCTCGCGGCTGAATCGCAACCGTCCGCGGACAACAATGGCACGAAGCTTCTACTCGCACATCAAGGAGGCGTGGCGGTCCCCCAAGGAGGGGAAACTAGCTGAGCTGCAGTGGCAGCGCAAACAGGAGTGGCGCGACCAGGGCGCCATCGAGCGCATCGAGCGCCCCACCCGGCTGGACAAGGCCCGCGAGCTGGGCTACAAGGCCAAGCAGGGCGTCATCGTCGCCCGCGTGAGCGTCCGCAAGGGCGGTTCGCGCAAGCAGCGCTTCAAGGCCGGCCGCCGCTCGAAGCGCCAGGGCGTCAACCGCGTCTCGCGGCGCAAGTCGATCCAGCGCATCGCCGAGGAGCGCGCCTCGCGGAAGTACCGCAACCTCCGCGTGCTCAACTCCTACTGGGTCGGTGAGGACGGCTCGCAGAAGTGGCACGAGGTCATCCTCGTGGACCCCGCCCACCCCGCAATCGAGAACGACGACGACCTGAACTGGATCTGCTCGGACGACCACAAGGGTCGCGCGTACCGCGGGCTCACCTCCGCCGGCACCAAGGGCCGCGGCCAGCGCAAGCGCGGCAAGGGCACCGAGAAGACGCGCCCGAGCGTCACCTCGAACGACCGGCAGGGCAAGTAACGCCGCCGTCGACGTTCAGTTCTCGTTTTTCACCGACCGCGTCGCCGAGCGGACGCGCCGCTCGTCGCCCCCGTCCCCCGACGGGCTCGTCGTCTAACGCTCCCGACGCTCTCCGCCGTCGCGCCCCGGACGCCGGCGGCGCAAGAGCAAAGACACCGCGTCACATACCAACTGTAGTCATGGCGATCGCCACGTGACCGGGACCACCCCGATTCCGCCCGACGCGTTCGCGACCGCGCTCAGGTCGCTCGACACGGACGCGCTCGCGACGCTCGTCGCCGACGCGTACGCGGCGACCGCCGACGCGGCCGACGCCGATCCGCCCCGAGTGACCGTGCGAAACGGGGACCAGCGGACCGAACTGCTCGTCGCCTCGGCCGCCGACGGCCGCGTCCCCGACGGCCCGGCCGACGCCGTCGTCGTCGCGAGCGACTCACTGCTTGACGAGGGGACGCTCGACGACTCGACGGTCGTCTCTCCGGCGGACCTCCGACGGCGGCTCCTGTACGCCGTCCCGCCGGCGGCGGCGGACGAGATCGCGGACCGGATTCTCGGCGTCCCCGTTCGGTCCGCATCGTACGACGCGGTCGCTCCCGAGCCCGGCGCTGCGACCGATTCCGGCGACGGATCGCTAGCCACCGACGACGAGGCGACCGACGATGTCCGGACCGTCGACAGCGCGAGCGGCGACGACGCCTCGGGCGATGGCGACGCGAGCGATCTCGCCGGCGGGGCGACGGCCGCCGGCGCGTCGGGACCGGTAGGCCGCAGCGACGCCGATCGCACCGATCGGAACGTCGCCGACTCGCCCGGCGCGTCGCGAGCTGACGACCGGCCGAGCGACTCCGACCCCGATCCACCCCAGAGCGGTGAGCCGGGCGACGGTTCGACCGCCGACGCCGCGAGCGATCGACCGTCCCGCCGGACCGTCGTCGCCGCGATCGCGGTCGTCGCGCTCCTCGTCGCGGCGGCCGGGGCCGGGTTCGCCGCCGGCGCCGCCGGGATCGGCGGGCCGGGCGGGATCGCCGGCGACGACGGGGCGATCGACTCGCCGTCCGACGCGGGAGGGTCGACGGACGACGGCAGCGACGCGAGCGGCACGGACTCGGACGGCGGGAACACCGTGTCGGCCGCCGACGGCGACCCGACCGGTGAGGCCGCGCGGAACACGGCGTTGTCCCCGACCTGCGAGCGGTCCGCGCTTCAGGTCGTCCAGATCCAGATGAACGCGCTCCGGTACAACGACAACGCGACGAACGACGGCATCCGGACCCTCCGGGCGTTCGCGTCGCCGGAGAACAGGCAGGTCGTCGGACCCGTCGGCGAGTACGTCGAGCTGTTCGAGACCGCCCGGTACGGCCCGATGCTCACGTACGATACCGCGGAGTACTCGGTGCCGGAGACCGCCGACGGGACCGCCGCAGTCGAAGTCGTCACGCGCGAGGACGGCACCGTGACCGGGCGCTACGAGTTCCGCCTCGTCCGGGTCGGCGGCGGGAGCGCGACCACGAACAGTTCGCTGGGCAGCGTCGACGACTGTTGGATGACCGACGCCGTGACCGCGTCGGGGGAGTAAGCGTCGGCGTCGGGTCCAGAGCCGTCGCCGACGGAGCGAGTGTCGGCCGCGTCGCGTCTTTGTCGCCGCCGGGAACACGATTATATTCGCGCCAGCACTGGTCGAAGTCATGAGCCTCTCGCTCGACGCGACCCAACTCGACCGCTACTCCAGACACGTCATCTTGGACGGCGTCGGTCCGGAGGGGCAGAAGCGACTGCTCGACGCCTGTGTCCTCGTCGTCGGCGCGGGCGGGCTCGGCGCGCCCGTCGTCCAGTACCTCGCGGCGGCGGGCGTCGGCGCGATCGGGATCGCCGACGACGACGCCGTCGAGCGCTCGAACCTCCAGCGACAGGTCATCCACGGCGACGGCGACGTGGGACGCCAGAAGGTCGACTCGGCCGCCGACTTCGTCGCCGACCTCAACCCCGACGTGGATGTCGAGCGCCACCACCTGCGACTCGACGCGGGTAACGCCCGCGAACTGATCTCGGACTACGATGTCGTCGTCGACTGCTCGGACAACTTCGCAACCCGGTACGTGGTGAACGACGCCGCCCGAATCGAGGGCGTCCCCGTCTCGCACGGTGCCATCTACAAGTTCGAGGGGCAGGTGACGACGCTCTCGCCCGACGGCCCCTGCTACCGCTGTCTGTTCCCGGAGCCGCCGGAGCCGGGAACGGTACCGGACTGCGCCAGCACCGGCGTCCTCGGCGTCCTCCCCGGGACGGTCGGGTGTCTCCAGGCGACGGAGGCGGTGAAACTGATCATAGACGTCGGCGACCCGCTCGTCGGTCGCATGCTGTTTTACGACGCCATGGACCTCTCGTTCGAGACGGTCCCGTACGCGCGTAACCCGGACTGCCCGGTGTGCGGCGACGACGGAATCGACACGCTTGACGGGATCGACTACGCCGCTGGCTGTCGGATCGACGCGGCCTGAGCGGTCCACTCCGGATCGACGCCGTCTACGTGGCCCGTTCCTCGTCGTCGCGGTCGGGGCGCCCGTCGCGACAGCTTATAGCGACCGGTCGGTCATCGCTGTTCCCGCGGTGACGCCGGCGCCGTCGTCGACGAATCCCGACCGCACGCACCACCGGCAGTACCGGTAGCCGGCGCGGTTCTCAGCGCCGCAGTGCCGGCAGACGACCGTCTCCCCGTCGGCGTCGAGCGGCGGCGGGTCACCGGCGTCGGCTGACTCGACCGTCGGACCCCCGGCCGCGCCGCGGTCGCGTGCGACCGCCGAACCGGCCGCTTCCCCGTCGCCGTCGGGCTCCGACGAACGGGCCGCGACCGAGCCGAAGAGCTCCGCGGGGTCGCGGTTCCGGCGGACGAGCAGCCACGTCACCGCGAGGTTGAGCGCCGCCACGCCGACGAATATCGCGGCGAGGGGCACGAGCTGATCACCCGTCATACGTGTCATGTTACCATCCCGGAGTCTTGTGTCTGACGGTGGGTCCACCGGCCGCGCTCCGACGGGCCCGTCGGCGGGCCGCTCCAGAGTACTCTTGAGGCCGCCGGTCGAAGGCGCACCCGCATGAAGGAGACGATCCACACGGACGACGCCCCGGCGGCGGTGGGCGCGTACAGTCAGGCGACGACGGACGGCGACCTCGTGTTCACGGCCGGGCAGATACCCCTGACGCCCGACGGCGAACTCCTCGCCGACGCGTCGATCGCGGACCAGACGGAGCAGGCGCTGGACAACCTCCTCGCGGTGCTCGACGAGGCGGGGGCCGGGCCCGAGGACGTGCTCAAGACGACGGTGTTCCTCGCCGACATCGACGACTTCGACGAGATGAACGAGACGTACGCCGACTACTTTGACGAGGCGCCTCCCGCCCGCTCGGCGGTCCAAGCGGGCGCGCTCCCCAAGGGGGCCGGCGTCGAGATCGAGGCCGTCGCCGTCGTCGAGTAGATGTCCGACGGCGAGGGCGGGCGCGGGGCCGAGACGGACCGGGACGACCCCTCCGGTTCCGGCGGCGGCGGCCGCGCGCCCGGCGCCCCGGCCACGCCGCGTGCTCGCCTGCGGTCCGCGGCGCTGTGGGGCGCCGTCGGCGGGTTCGCCTTCCTCGTGCTCGCGCAGGGGTACCGGCTCGTCGGCCCCGGGTCGCTGCCGGTCGGGATCGGCGGACTGGCGCTCGTCGCGCTCGGGGTCGCGGCCGCGTCGGCCGGTCTCTCCTACCTCGCCGAGGCCCGACTGCGAGCGAAAAGAAGGACTTAACAGTCGCACCGGAGTAGCACGGAGTGAGCCAGGATGGCCGAGTGGTAAGGCGCACGCCTGGAAAGCGTGTTCCCATCCGGGATCGGGGGTTCAAATCCCTCTCCTGGCGTTTTCGACGAACGACACGGCGAGCGAAGCGACCTGTTCGTCGAAAAGCCTGATGGAGGGATTTGAACCAGGGAGTGAAGCGAGCGCAGCGAGCGGAACGACTGAGGTTCAAATCCCTCTCTTGGCGCTCCACTGTCGCAATAACGAGCGAGGAGCGACAGCGACGGGCGGGTCTGGCCGCGACGATCACCTCCAAAGCCCCAGCCGCTCGGCTCTACGCAGACACCTATTGCTCGCCGACGATTACCTCCACAGGGGCGGCCGCGACCACACAGCACCGCACCTCACACCGCCCCAGCCTCGCGGTTCACTCCGGGCTCCCTTCGGTCGCCCGTCGCTCACCGCGTCCCTCGCGCGTGCGACATCGCGCCCTCCGGGCGCTCGTCGGCACGCGCCACCGCAACTAACTCGTGAGAGCCTCTGGCAGATATAGTGGGTGTTTGATTATCACACCGCTGCTGTCGGCCGAATCTGCTTCGAAAGCGTCCGGTTCGGCCCGCCTCGACACGTCCGCACACCGACACAAGATTCATATGTGTGGGTATTGTTGACACGGGTGACGATGCCAGACACGAAATCGGGTCGCGAGCGGAAAGGGAGGAACAAGCGCCGCCAACTCGAGAACCACCTCGCACGGCGCGAACTCGACGCGGACGACGAACCGCCGGAACCGTACGGGGAGGCGACAGACGCGGAGTTCCTCGCCGAGTCCGACGACGCGGCCCGGTGACCGGTCGCGTCCCGATCCCTTCTCACCGGTCGTTCGACCCCTCGCCTGCCGCTGATTTCGCGTCGCGAAAGCTTTAGACCCGGGAGCGGCGTATCTCGCCGCAATGAGTCGCGGCCCCGAACTAATCATCACGGAGAAAGACAACGCGGCGCGGCGTATCGCCGACATCCTGAGCGGCGAGTCCGCGACCGCGGAGCGGATGAACGACGTCAACGTCTACGAGTGGGGCGGCAAGCGGTGTATCGGGCTCTCCGGCCACGTCGTCGGCGTGGACTTCCCCGCCGAGTACAACGACTGGCGCGACGTGGAGCCGGTCGAACTCATCGACGCGCCCGTCACAAAGACGCCGACGCAGGAGGGGATCGTCGCCGCGCTCCGCCGGCTCGCCCGCAACGCCTCGCGGGTCGTCATCGCGACCGACTACGACCGCGAGGGCGAACTGATCGGCAAGGAGGCGTACGAGCTCGTCCGCGAGGTGAACGAGGACGTGCCCGTCGACCGCGTCCGCTTCTCCTCGATCACGGAGAACGAGGTGCAGGAGGCGTTCGCGAACCCCGACGACCTCGACTTTGAGCTGGCGGCCGCGGGCGAGGCGCGACAGACAATCGACCTCACCTGGGGCGCGGCGCTCACCCGGTTCCTCTCGCTGTCCGCGCGCCAGCTTGGAGACGACTTCATCTCCGTCGGTCGGGTCCAGGGGCCGACCCTCAAGCTGATCGTCGACCGCGAGCGGGAGATCCAGGCGTTCGACCCCGAGTCGTACTGGGAGCTGACGGGCGAGCTGGCGAAGTCGAGCGGCGACCCGTTCGAGGCGCGCTACTTCTACCTGAACGACGAGGGCAACGAGCGCGAGCGCGTCTGGGACGAGGCGGTCGCGGAGACGCTCACCGAGGCGCTCGACGCGGCCGACGGGGCGACCGTCGACGACGTCACCCGGCGGACACAGACCGACGACCCGCCGACGCCGTTCAACACCACCGCGTTCATCCGCGCCGCGGGGTCGCTCGGCTACTCCGCGCAGCGCGCCATGTCGCTCGCGGAGGACCTCTACACGGCCGGCTACGTCACCTACCCGCGGACCGACAACACGGTGTACCCGGAGGACTTGGAGCCCGAGGAGCTGATCGCGGACCTCGGCGACTCGCCGACATTCGGCGAGGACGCCGCGAGTCTGCTCGACGAGGACCGCGAGATCGAACCGACCGAGGGCGACGAGGAGACGACGGACCACCCGCCGATCCACCCCACGGGTGAGCTGCCCGCCGCCGCCGACCTCTCGGACGACGAGTGGGAGGTGTACGAGCTGATCGTCCGCCGGTTCCTGGCAACCTGCGCCGACCCCGCGACGTGGGAGCGGTTGCGCGTGGTCGCGCTCGCGAACGGCGAGGCGACGCCGATCGCCGCGGGCGCCGACGGGCTCGCCGCGCTCCGCGACACCGACGACGCGGCGAAGCCGGCCGACCTCGCCGCCGACGGCGGGCTGCGGCTGAAGGCCAACGGGAAGCGGCTGCTGGAGGCGGGCTACCACGAGGTGTATCCGTACCGCTCCAGCGACGAGCGGATCGTCCCGGACGTCGAGGTCGGCGAGACGCTATCGCTGTCGGACCGTTCCACCGAGGGGAAGGAGACCCAACCCCCGCGCCGCTACGGGCAGTCCCGGCTCATCGAGGAGATGGAGAAGCGGCAGCTCGGCACGAAGGCGACCCGGCACCGCACGATCGAGAAGCTGTACGACCGCAACTACGTCGAGAGCGACCCGCCCCGCCCGACGCGGCTCGCCGAGGCGGTCGTCGAGGCCGCGGAGGAGTTCGCCGACCGGATCGTGAGCGAGGAGATGACCGCCCAGCTCGAACAGGACATGGCGGCCATCGCGGCCGGCGAGAAGGAGTACGACGAGGTGACCGCGGAGTCCCGCGAGCTGCTCTCGCGCGTGTTCGACGACCTCACCGACTCCCGCGAGGCGGTCGGCGACCACCTCCAGACCTCGCTGAAGGCGGACAAGACTCTCGGCCCGTGTCCGGAGTGCGGGTCCGATCTCCTCGTCCGCAAGTCGCGGCAGGGGTCGTACTTCGTCGGCTGCGACGGCTATCCCGACTGCGAGTACACCCTCCCGCTCCCGTCGACCGGAAAGCCGCTCCTCTTGGACGAGACCTGCGACGAACACGACCTCCGTCACGTGAAGATGCTCGCCGGCCGGAAGACGTTCGTCCACGGCTGCCCGCAGTGTAAGGCGGACGAGGCCGACGAGCAGGAGGACGAGGTGATCGGGACGTGTCCCGACTGCGGGGCGGAACACGGGGGCGAGCTCGCGGTCAAGCGGCTCCGCTCCGGCTCGCGGCTCGTGGGCTGTACGCGCTACCCCGACTGCGACTACTCGCTGCCGCTCCCCCGGCGCGGCGAGATCGAGGTCACCGACGAGACCTGCGAGGAACACGACCTCCCGCACCTCCGCGTCCACTCCGGCGACGAGCCGTGGGAGTTGGGCTGTCCGATCTGTAACTACCGCGAGTTCACGGCCCGGCAGGAGGGGTCGGAGCTCCAAGCCGTCGAGGGGATCGGCGAGAAGACCGCCGCGAAGCTGAAAGACGCCGGCGTCGACGGCGTCGACGAGCTCAAGTCCGCCGATCCCGACAGTCTGGCGGCCGACGTCGACGGTGTTGGGCCCGACACCGTTCGCGACTGGCAGGCCAGAGCGGACTGACCGCCGGCGCGCCGCGCCCGGTTCGATTCCGCCGCAATTCATAAATCCACAAACACATATGCGCGGAGTGTCTCGATTACCGACAGATGGGTGACCGCGACCCGGACTCGTCGGCCGAGGACCGATCGCCGTCGAGCGGCGACGCCGCTCCGTCGGGGATCCTCCGAGCCTTCGTCGAGGCGGTTCCGACCCCGACGCTCGCCTGCGATCCGGACACGCTGGCCGTCCGCGCCGCGAACGCGCCGGCGGCCGACCTCGTCGGCCACGACCGCGGCACGCTGACGCTGATGGGCCTCCCGGACCTCGGCGAGACCGATGTCACCGTCTCCGGCGAGCCGATCGCTGACGTCGCCGCCGCGGCGGCCTCCCAGACGCCCGGCTCCGACGGCGCGACCGACGCGGCCAAGTGGTTCGAGTGGGACCTCCGTCTCGGCGATCCGAGGCTCCGGGTCGACGCGGCGCTCCACACGGCGACGATCGCCGGGTCCGAGTGGCTGGTCGTCGGACTCTCCGACGCCACCGCCCGCGTCGCCGCCGAGTCCGAGCGGGACACCGAGCGCCGACTGGTCGACGCGCTCGCCGACACCGTCCCGCTCGCGCTGTTCCGCTGTACCGAGGAGGGAACGCTCTCGCGGTGGAACGACGAGCTCGCGGCCGACACGGGGTACGCACCCGACGCGCTCTCCGGACGGGCGCTCACGTCGCTGTTCGACGAGGCGACGCGCGACGCGATCAGCGAGGCCCTCACTCGGGTGTATCGCGACGGCGAGGCGGTCTCCCGCGAGGCGCGCCTCCTCACCCGCTCCGGCGAACGCGTCCCCTATCGGCTCTCCGTCGGTCCGGTGACCGACGGCGACCGCGTCGTGGGGGCCGTCGGCGTCGGCGAGGACGTCACCGAGGCGTCCCTCAGGGAGGAGCGGCTCGCCGTGTTGACGCGCGTGCTGCGGCACAACTTCCGGAACGATCTCAACGTGGTCACGGGGTTCACCGGACAGGCCATCGAGGCCGTCGACGACCCCGAGCTCACCGAGCAGCTCGAACGGGTCGTCGCCACCGCCGAGCGGCTGTTGCGCCTCGGCGAGACCTCTCGCAAGGTCGAGCGGCTGCTCTCCCAGCGCCCGTCGGCGCGACCGATCGCGCTCGCGCCCGCGGTCGACGCCGCCCTCGAATCGGTCGACCCGGCGGTCCTCGACGGGGCCACCGTCGATGTCGACATCCCGGACGACATCGTCGTCTCGGCGGTCGCGTTCCTCCCGGAGGCGATCACCGAGCTCGTCGACAACGCGATCCGCCACAACGACGCCGACGAGCCGCGGGTTCGGGTCTCGGCCGCGGAGCTCCCGAGCGAGTCGTGGGCCTCCCTCGTCGTCGCGGACGACGGGCCGGGGATCCCCCCGGCCGAGCGCGCCGTCCTCACCGGCGAAGAGACGCCGCTCGAACACGCGAGCGGGCTCGGGCTCTGGTACGTGAACTGGATCGCCACCGCCGGCGGCGGGAGCCTCGACATCGCCGAGAGCAAGGCCGGCGGAAGCCGGATCGAGCTGTCCCTGCGCGTCGCCGATGCGCCGCCGATCGACGACACCGAACTGTTCAGCCCGGACGACTGAGCCGGACGGGGGTGACGCGGTCGCCCCGTCGACGCCGAGGTCGCTCCGGCGCTCACGACTCCGCGAGACGGCGCGCGCCTCACTCCGCGAGCCGGAGCTCGTCGCCCACCGTCACCGACTCCGCCGCGCCGGCCGGCAGCTCGACGACGGTGTCGGCGCGGCCGCGGCCCAGTCCCACGAACGGCGCGAGCCGCTTCTCCGCCGTCACCTCGCCGTCGACGAGCCACACCGCGTCGATCGCGAATGGCACGAACAGCATATGGAGCCACTGCGTCTCGGGCTCGTCGAAGGGGAAGACGAGGGCGTAGTCGTCGGGGACCGACCGCCGGAACATCAGCCCGCGGGCCTGTTCGAGCGTCGAGCGGGCGACGTCGACGTCGCTCGCGAGGACGGTCTCGGTCCGGTCGCCCGACGCGTCGGGACGGTGTACGAGTCGCACGCGGGTCACCTCGCCGCGGGCGAATAAATAGGCTCTCGTTCGACGGTGGCTCGCGTCCCCGCGTCCGAGCGTTAGCTCGCGCCGCCGTACGTCTCTTCGAGGTACTCGACGATGTCGTCGCTCTCGGGCATCCCCTCGATCCCGTGCTCCTCGTCGACGAGGACGGGCACGCCGGTCTGTCCGGAGACCTCCTCGACCTCGGTGCGGTCGCTGTGCGAGCGCGGGACCATGATCGAGTCGTACTCCAAGCCGAGGTCGGACAGCTTCGTCTTCACCTTCGCGCAGTACGGACAGCCTTCGAGCTCGTAGAGCGTGAGATCTGCCATCGCCCCCCCGTAGGGCGCGGATCCGTAAAGAGGTGCGGCCGCCGATGTGCGCGGCGCGCACGGGCGGGCAAAAGGCGAGCGGGCGGGGATCGGCCCCTCGCCAGCCGACTTCGGCGGCCGTTCGGCTGGTCTCGGTTGAAACGGGGGAAAACGGAGCGTTCGTCGGACGAAACGGTGGGAACGGTGGAAGTCAGTTCTCGGCCGACTTCACATCGCGCCGCCCATGCCGCCCATGCCGCCCATGCCGCCGCCGGGGGCGCCGCCCTCGTCGTCGCCGCCCGCCGTCGAGAGGTCGCCCGCCGAAATGATGTCGTCGATTTTCAGGACCAGGTTCGCCGCCTCGGCCGCGGAGGCGATCGCCTGCTCCTTCGCGTGGGCCGTCTCGACGACGCCCGCCTCGGCCGTGTCGACGACCTCGCCGGCGAACACGTCGAGCCCGGCGTGCTGGTCGCCCGCCTCGTGGGCCGCGCGGAGGTCGACCAGCAGGTCGATCGCGTCGAGGCCCGCGTTCTCGGCGAGCACGCGCGGGATCAGTTCGAGGGAGTCGGCGAACGCCTCGACCGCGAGTTGCTCGCGCCCCTCGACGGAGTCGGCGTAGTCGCGCAGGCGGCGCGCGATCTCGACCTCGACCGCGCCGCCGCCGGGCAGCGTGCGCCCGTCGGAGACGGTCGTCGAGACCACGTCGAGCGCGTCCTGGATGCCGCGTTCGAGCTCGTCGACAACGTGGTCGGTCGTGCCGTACAGGAGGAGCGTGACGCCGTGGGCGTCCTCGCCCTCGACGTAGAACAGCTCCTCGTCGCCGTCGCGCTCGACCGAGCCGACCGCGAGGTCGTCCGCGGTGAGGGAGTCGAGGTCGGTGACGATCGGCGCGCCGAGGACGTTCTTCAGGAACGTCAGGTCGGACTTCTTCGTGCGGCGGACCGCCAGCACGCCCTCCTTGGCGAGGTAGTGCTGCGCGAGGTCGTCGATGCCCTTCTGACAGAAGACGACGTCGGCGCCGGAGTCGACGATCTGGTCGACCTTCTCGCGGAGCTGCTCCTCCTCCTGATCGAGGAACTTCTGGAGCTGGTCCGGCGAGTCGACGTTGACGGAGGTGTCCACGTCGGCCTCCTCGACCTCGATCGGGTCGTTGAGGAGCAGGACGTTCGCCGACTCGAAGTCGGTCGGCATGTCGTCGTGGACCGGGTCCTTGTCGATCGCCGCACCGGTGAGCAGGCGGGACTCGCCCGCCGCGCGACCGGTGCGCGTCTCGATGTTCAGGTTCGCCAGGTCGACCACGTGGGAGCCGTCGTCGGCCTCGACCGTGACGCCCTGTACGGCGCGGACGACGAGGTCGGCGAGCACGTCCTTGTCGAGCTCGGCGCCCTTGCCGGTCATGGACGTCTCGGCGACGTTCTGGAGCGTCTCAGTGTCGTCGGGGTCGACCGCGGTCGCGACCTCGTCGACCTGCTCGCGGGCGTACTCGCTCGCGAGGTTGAACCCCTTGATCACCGCTGTCGGGTGGATGTCCTGTTCAAGCAGGTCCTCGGCGTTCTTCAGCAGCTCGCCCGCGATGGCGACCGCGCTGG
The DNA here is from genome assembly GCF_002727095.1 of Halorubrum sp. C191. NCBI lineage: Archaea > Methanobacteriati > Methanobacteriota > Halobacteria > Halobacteriales > Haloferacaceae > Halorubrum > Halorubrum sp. C191. The sequence goes on from NZ_NHNZ01000076.1 coordinate 52,546, forward strand.
TCGTCCCGTCGCCGGCCTCGTCCTCCTGGGTCTCGGCGACCTCGACGACCATCTCGGCGGTCGGGTTGTCGATGTCCATCTCCTGGAGGATGGTGACGCCGTCGTTGGTGATGGTGACGTCGCCCATCGAGTTGACGAGCATCTTGTCCATCCCCTTCGGTCCGAGCGTCGACCGGACGGACTCGGCGACGCCGCGCGCCGCGGAGATGTTGTACTCCTGTGCGTCCTTGTCCTGGACGCGCTGGGCGTCATCGCCCATGATGATCATCGGCTGACCCTGCTGCATTCGCTGACTCATACAGCGTTTGATTGATTGTGATTCTATATAAATGTCTCGTTGACGGCCGGACGGACACGGACGGACGCCGTCGGGAGCCGCCGTCGAAAACCGCACGACACCGGACCGTTTCTTTCCGGATCGTGCGGAGAGTTAGCATTGGTCTCTGGTGGGACGAATTCGGCTATCCGACGCCGTTTATATATCTCGCTCTCGCCGCCGCGTCACCCCGGAACCCCGCCGGCGAGCAACGCGGCGTCGACGAACGCCTCGCGGCCGAGCGTCCCGTCGGTCGCCCGCGGCAGGGTCGCGTAGACGACGTACAGCGTCGCGCCGGTCCACAGCGCGCCGGAGACCACGTGGAAGACGAAGGCGGTCGTGAGCAGCACACCGTTCCGTCCGGCTAACGACGGCATAATCAGGCCGCGCCGTCGCGTTCCGAGAGCTCCGCGTCACGGCAGCGTCAGCGTCCCCTCGTACCGGTGCGTGCCGTCGACAGTCTCGCGGTACTCGTACGCGGGCGGGGGCTCGATCCCCCACTCGCGGAGGCGCTCGTCGACGCCGTCCACATACGTGACGAGGAACGAATCCCGGTCGCGGAGCGTCGGCGGCGTCCGGGTGTACTCCGTCTCGAACCGACACCGCGCCGTTCGCCCGTCGTCGTTGACCTCGATCCGGACCCGGAGGTCCGAGCGCAGCCGCTCGCGGACCGGCGGCGGGTCGCCGCGGAGGTGCCCCTCGCCGAACGCGTCGATCGCGGCCAGCGCCTCGTTCGGGACGTGGTTCACGGCCGCGGATACGGGCTGGCAACACGAATCTCTGCCGCCCGCGCGCCGCCGGATCGGCGCGGCCGACGACGGTGACGGTCCGCCGTCGATTTCCGACCACGGTGCGCGGACGAAAACGGACGTAAAAGCGCTCGGAAACAGGTTTAATCCGGTTGAGGCCCTGCTGATCGATACCCACTCGTTTATGAATGGACGCTCCGTCGTCGAGTCGATACGCTCGTTCAGATCCGAGGTCGATCCCGTGCCCTTCGCCGCCGGCGCGCTGGCAACGTTCGCGTTCCTCGCGTACACGGCGGCCGACACGGAAGGCGCCGCCGCCGCGATCGACGCGGCGTTCGTCACGTTCGGCCAGGGGCTCGCGTGGCTCTACCTCGGCACGGTGCTCGCGCTGGTCGGGGCCGCCGGCTACCTCCTCGTCAGTCGCTACGGACGCGTCCGCCTCGGCGAGGGCGACCCCGAGTACGGGACGGCGTCGTACGTGGCGATGTTCTTCTCGGCCGGGCTGTCGGCCGGCATCGTCTTCTTCGGTCCCGTGGAGGCGCTGTTACACTACCAGACCGTCCCGCCGCTGTTCGCGGGCGAGGTGGCCGCGGAGTCGAGCGCGGCGGCGGTGCCCGCGGTCGCGTACACGGTCTTCCACTACGGCGTCAGCGCCTGGGGCGGGTACCTCGCGATCGGCATTCCGGTCGCGTACTTCGCCTACCGGCACGACGCTCCGTTCCGCGTCTCCACCGCGCTGTATCCCGTCCTCGGCCCCGACCGGCTCGACGGCCTCGTCGCCCGGACGGTCGACACCCTCGCTGTCGTCGCCACCATCGGCGGGATCGCGACCGGGCTCGGCTTCATCGCCACCCAGGTGCTCACCGGCGTCACGTTCCGGACCGGAGTCGCGTTCGGCGACGCCGAGACGGTCGCCGTCATCGTCGGCATCACCGTCCTCTTCACGCTCTCGCTCGTCGCGGGCGTGAGCCGCGGCATCCGACGGCTGTCCGTGTTCAACATCGCGGTCATGGCCCTGCTCCTCGGCGTGGCGCTCCTCGCCGGGCCGACGGTCGACGTGTTGAACATCGGCGTGGCGGCGCTCGGCACGTACGCGACCTCCTTCTTCGAGATGAGCCTGTTCACGGGGAGCGGCGTGGAGGGCGGCGCGAGCTGGACGGCGGCGTGGACCGTCTTCTACTGGTCGTGGTGGATCGCGTGGGCGCCGTTCGTCGGGCTGTTCCTCGCGCGGATCTCCCGCGGCCGGACGATCCGGTCGGTGGTCGGCACCGCCTTCGGGACGATGACCGCGGTCTCGGCGCTGTGGTTCACCGTCGTCGGGGGGACGTCGATCCGGATCCAGCAGTCCGGCGCGGCCGACGTGCTCGGCGCGGTCGGCGAGTTCGGCGACGGCGTCTCCGGCTACGTCATCTTCGGGGCGTTCCCCGGCGGCGAGCTGTGGCAGCTGCTGTTCTTAGTGCTGGTGACGACGTTCTTCCTCACCTCCGCCGACTCCTCGACGCTCGCGGTCGGCATGCTCACGACCGGCGGCAGCCGGAAGCCGTCGGGCGCGAACCGGGTCTTCTGGGGGATCCTCCAGGGTGCGATCGCCTCCGTGCTCGTGGTCGTCGGCGGCGCGACCGCGCTCCGGTCGTCGGTGATCGTCACGGGCGCCCCGTTCGCGCTCGTCTGTCTCGTCGCCATGGGCGGGTTCCTGCGCTGGCTGTCGCGGTCCGACGAGCCGGTCGCCGCGGACGATCCCCGGCCGGAGTCCGACCCGGTGCCGCCCGCGTCGGCGAGCCTCGCCGAGGACGACGACTGACCGCGCGGGACCGCCGGCCCCCGCGGACGACGCCGGACCGGCCCTGACGACGCGGCGATCGAAACCGGCTTGATCGACGCGCGCGCAAGTCGGTCCATGTCGCTGGCAGCCGACACCCGCGAGGCCGTCCGCTCGCGGCCGTTCGTCTTCGACGCGCTCCGCGCCGGCCTCCTGAACTACAGCGCCGCGGCCGCGTGGCTCGCCGAGGCCGCCGCCCTCGACGGCGAGCCGGACGCGGTCGCGGCCGCTCTCCGGCGCTTCCGCGAGGACCTGCCCGCGTACGCGACGGAATCGCGAGGGACGACCGTCTCGATGCGCAGCGGGGTCGGGCTCTCGGCGGCCGACGGCGCGGCCGAGGGCGACGCCGGCGAGCCGCTCCTCCGCGTCGGCGACGCGGCCGTCGCTCCGGAGGGCGACCGCACGGCGATCGTCGCGACCGGCGATGTCGACGCCGCGGCGCTAGGGGCGTCGCTCCGCCGGTTGGCCGTTCGGGACATCGAGGTCCCGGCCGCCGGCGTCGCGGAGAATACGCTCGTCTGCGTCGTCGGGCGGCGCGACGGTCCGGACGCGGTCCGGATCGTCGAGGCCGCGCTCGACGCGGTGCCGACGACCGACTCGACCTGACGCGCGGTCGATGGCCGGCTCCGCCTTGACGCGCGGTCGATGGCCGGCTCCGCCTTGACGCGCGGTCGATGGCCGGCTCCGCCTTGACGCGCGTTCAACGACAGCTCCGGCCTGTCGCGCGGTCAACGCCGCTTTGCGGGTCGACCCCGAACCCCGGCGTCGCACCGTTTTCGCACTCCCGCAGCCTCCGAAGTCCCTAAGAGCGGCGCGGCCCCAGTACGGGTATGCAGTCGCTCGTCATCGTCGCGCACGGCTCGCACCTCAACCCCGAGTCGAGCGCGCCGACGTACGACCACGCCGACACGATCCGCGCCACCGGTGCCTTCGACGAGGTCCGCACCGGCTTCTGGAAGGAGGAGCCGCACTTCCGAGAGGTGCTCCGCACCGTCGAGGGCGACGAGGTGTACGTCGTCCCGCTGTTCATTTCGGAGGGCTACTTCACCGAGCAGGTGATCCCCCGCGAACTCCGCCTCGCCGGCTGGGACGTCTCGGAGTGGGACTCCGACGGCCTCTCGGCGGACCAGGCGACGCTCGTCGCCGAGGACATCGACAAGGAGGTCCACTACTGCGGGCCGGTGGGGACCCACCGCGCGATGACCGACGTGATCGTCCGCCGCGCGGAGTCCGTGACGAACGACGCCGACGTGGGCGACGGGTTCGGCCTCGCGGTCGTCGGCCACGGCACCGAGCGCAACGAGAACTCGGCGAAGGCGATCGAGTACCACGCCGACCGGATCGCCGAGCGCGACCGATTCGACGAGGTGAAGCCGCTGTACATGGACGAGGACCCGGAAGTCGACGACCTCCCCGAGCACTTCGAGAGCGACGACGTCGTCTTAGTTCCCCTCTTCATCGCCGACGGCTACCACACGCAGGAGGACATCCCGGAGGACGTGGGCCTCTGTGAGGACCACACCGAAGGATACGACGTGCCCGAGACGGTCGACGGCACGCGGATCTGGTACGCGGGCGCGGTGGGAACGGAGCCACTCATGGCCGACGTGGTCTTAGAGCGCGCCGACGACGCCGGCGCCGACCTTGGGACGGCGCTCGACGACGTGCGAGAGACTACCCGCGTCGCCACGGGGGACTGAGCGTGAGCGACCCGACCTCCGCGGAGGCTGACGCGGCCGACGACGGATCCGAAGACGCCGGTGGCGAGCCCGACGCGCCAGAGATCGACCTCCCGAGCGAGGCGTTCGACGCGGTCCTCGACGCGCTCGCCGACCGCGAGCCGGGAGAGCCCGTCCGGTTCGAGGGGTTCAGCGTGGCGCGCGGCGCCGACGAAGACGACGAGGACGCTCCCGTCGAGGACGCCCCCGGCGAGTACGTCCTCGCCGACGGCGACCGCCCGGTCGGGCTGAGCGAGCGCGAGCTCCACGAGGCGCTCTCCGAGCGCGCCGCGGCCGTCACCGACTGGTACACCTTCGAGCGCGTCGTCGGCGAGTTCGGGCCGCGTCGCGCGTTCCTCCGCTGGATCGAGGACGCGGACGGCGATACCGTCGCGACCCGGTACGCCGCGCTCGCCGAGGGCATCGAACGCGCGTGGGGCGAACTGAAGATCACGGCGACGGTCACCGACCGCGGGGAGCGCCGCTACGACGTGCGCCACGCCGACGACGCCGGCGTCCCGGTCGACGATCTGGACGCGTACGACGACCCGCTCAACGCCCGCGATCTGGTGACGTTCGACGAACAGGGGCGGTACCGCCCGCTCAAGACGGCCCCGTCGCTCGCTGGCGGCTGGGTGTTCCCCGACCTCGGCCCGCGCGACCTCTACGAGGCGGTCGAGACGATCTACCCCGCGACCGTCGCCAACTGGCACCGCGAGCGCGAGGGGGAGCTCGACGTGACTCACTGGCGCGAGACGATGGAGCGCCAGTCGGGCATCTACGGCGTCGTGAAGACGTGGGACCGCGGCGAGGGGTACGAGCACGTCAACTGGGTGGCGGAGGCCTGTTGCGACGACTCGCAGTGTCTCAAGCGCCGCGAGTGGCAGTACGACGACGAGACGGACCTCGACGTCGACGGCGGCGACGGCGCGTTCCCCTGCCGCGAGCCGTGTTCAGTCGTGGTGTCGGCCGCGCGGAAGTGGACGCGACTGGAGAGCGAGCAGCCGCGGACGTACGAGTTCGACCTGACCCCGAGCGAGAAGGAGCAGGTCGAGGACATCATCGACGCGGTCGCGGACGGCCGGACCGACGAGATCCGCGAGGCGGACACGAAGGAGGGGGCGAACCGGTACCGGGCGCGCTTCCTCCGCGCCAAGCTGTTCGACGACGAGGGGAACCTCGGCCGCGTGCCGACCGAATCGGCCGAGGAGTGACCGGCTCCGTAGCCCGACCCCGATCGGACGCACCGGAAACATCGCCGCGCCCCGCAGGCTTTTCTCGGCTCCCCTGAAACGGTGGGGCAATGAACGCCGTCACGTTGGGTCCCGCCGGCACGTACTCGCACCGCGCCGCGCGCGCCGTCGCCGCCGAGGTGTCGTTCCGCGAATCGGTCACCGCCATCGTCGACGCCGTCGCGGACGGCGAGTTCGAGCGCGGCGTCGTCCCCATCGAGAACAGCATCGAGGGGTCGGTCACGGAGAGCCTCGACGCGCTCGCCGACTACGACGTGTCCGTCACCCGCGAGGTCGTCACGCCGATCCGCCACGCCCTCCTCTCGCAGGACGACTCGTTCGAGGTCGTCGCGAGCCACTCGCAGGCGCTCGCGCAGTGTCGCAACTGGCTGGAGTCGAACTACCCGGACGCCGGCCTCGAAGCGGTCGCTTCCACGGCCCGCGGCGTCGAGCGTGCCCGCGAGGACGCCCGCGTCGCCGGGATCGGGCACCCGGACAACGCCGGCAACGACCTCTCTATCCTCGCGGAAGACATCCAGGACCGGACGTCGAACGCGACGCGGTTCCTCGTCGTCGCGCCCGAGTCCGCGAGGGCCGACGCCGGCGGGAAGACCACGCTGATCGTCTACCCGAACGCGAACTACCCCGGCCTCCTGCTGGAGCTGCTGGAGGCGTTCGCCGACCGCAACCTCAACCTCTCGCGGATCGAGTCGCGCCCGAGCGGCGAGCGCCTCGGCGACTACCTGTTCCACTTCGACGTGGACGCCGGGCTCTACGAGGACCACATGGCGAAGGCGGTCGACGATGTCGAGACCATCGCGGACAAGGGGTGGGTGAAGGTGCTCGGATCGTACGACACCGAGCACGTGCTCGACTGAGACCTGAACTTCGGAAGACTGCGACCCGTTGCTCCGTTATTTAAACGACCAGACCTAACGGTGGCGACTATTTATCGATGAACGCGGCGGTACGGTGGCGCGCGCCTCCGAGCGGCCGCCTACGGCGGCCGTGAGGAGCGCGTGCGAGGTCGCCGGCGCCACGCGCCGGCTGCCAGAGGGACCTTCGGTCCCTCGTTGGAGTCGCTGGCTCCCGGAGCGAAGCGGAGGGCGCCAGCGACGAGGCTGGGGAGGCGCGAGGTGCGGTGCTGTGCGGTGCGGGACTCAAAGGGGCAGCCCTGAGTGCGAAGCACGGAGACGCAAGTAGCGGGGCGCTACGCGCCGCGGGAAGCCGGCGGCGAAGCCACCGGCGACACCGCAGCGAAGGGGCGGTAGCGACCGACCGAGGAACACAGCGAGCCGCGCGAGCCCTCACGACTGGGGCTTTGGAGATGTTATCCGCGGTTCCGTCGGCAGCTGTTTATATACGAGCGACCGAGCCACCCACCGCTATCGCCACATTGACTATCCCCCCGGTGAAACGCGCGGTTCCGTATTACTCGAACCGGTACGTCGCGCCGTCCGGGCCGTCCTCGATCTCGACGCCGACTTCGCCGAGCGCGTCGCGGAGCTCGTCCGCGCGCTCGTAGTTGCCCGCCTCGCGCTCGGCCTCACGGACGTTCAACACGAGTTCGACCAGCTCGCCGGCGAGGTCGACGTCGCCGTCGCTCGGCGACTCGAACTGGAGGCCCAACACGTCGCCGCCGAGCTCTTCGAACGCTTCGACCGCCTCGCGGAGGCCCCGGTAGTCGTAGGCGGCGTCTGCGTCACGGGTCCCGTTCCCGTCATCGTTCCCCTCGTCGACCGCGTCCACGTGTCGGTTCACCGCGTCGGTGAGATCGAGGAGCGCCGCGGTCGCCTCTCGGAGATTGAGGTCGTCGTTCATCGCGGCCGCGAAGTCGTCGCGGGCGGTCGCAACTGCCTCGCGGAGGTCGGCGTCCTCGGCTTTCGCTCGGGCCTCGGTCGAGTCGAGCGCCTCGACGGCGCGGTCGTACGTGCGGGAGAGCCGCTCCCAGCGCTCCTCGGCCTCCGCGATCGTCTCCTCGGTGAGCGCCTGCTCGGAGCGGTAGGCGGCGCCGGCGTAGAACGCGCGGACGACGTTGACGCCGAGTTCGTCGAGGGCGTCCGGAACGGTCCAGAAGTTGCCGATCGACGAGGACATCTTCTCGCCGTCCATCTCCAGCAGGCCAACGTGGAGCCAGTGGCGCGCGAACGCCTCGCCGGTCGCCGCCTCGGACTGCGCGATCTCGTTCTCGTGGTGCGGGAAGACGAGGTCGCGCCCGCCCATGTGGATGTCGAGGGTGTCCCCGAGGTGCGTCGTCGACATCGCCGAGCACTCCACGTGCCACCCGGGTCGCCCCTCGCTCCACGGCGACGCCCACGTCTCGCCCTCGGGCGTCTCCGCGCCGTGGTCGTGTTTCGCGTGTTCGCGCGCCGCGGTCTCGCTCACGCCGTCGGCCTTCCACAGCGCGAAGTCGGCCGAATTCCGCTTCTCCGAGCGCTCGTCCGGCTCGCCCTGCGCTTCGAGCGCGTCTAACTCCTGGTTCGAGAGCTTCCCGTACTCGTCGAAGCGGGTCACGTCGAAGTAGACGGAGCCGTTCGACTCGTAGGCGTACCCCTCCTCGATCAGGGTCTCGACGAGGTCGACGATCTCCGGCACGTGCTCGGTGACGCGGGGGTACACCTCCGCCCGCCTGAGGTTGAGTCCGCGCATCGCGTCGAACGTCGTGGCGGTGAACGCCTCGGCCACGTCGCGTTCCTCGGTCCAGTCGTCGCGCTCGCCGACGCGGGCCGTGATCTTCTCGTTGACGTCGGTGACGTTCTCGACGTGGCGTACGTCGTAGCCGAGGTGTTCGAGCCACCGGTGGAGCACGTCCGCGTGGAACCACAGGCGGGCGTGCCCGAGGTGCGGGTCGTCCGACACCGTCAGGCCGCAGACGTACAGCGTGACGTCGCCGTCGGCCGTGAACTCGACGCGCTCGTCTTCCAGGGTGTCGGTAACGACGAGACTCATTACGAGACGGTTGCCGAGGTGAGCGTTTCAAATCGTCGGATCGCGCGAGACGACGACCACCCGCCCGACGCGGTCGGCGGGTCGATCGTGGACGCCTTCGGTGACTTGGCGGTGAACACCTCCAAAGCCCCAGTCGCGAGGCCGAAGTACGCTCGCTGTGCTCCTCACTCGGTCGCTCCGCTCCCTCGTTCCGGTGCTTGCGTCGCCTACGGCGGCCTCGCGACTGCCCCTTTGAATCCCGCCCCACACCGCAACCGCACCTCACGCCTCCCCAGCCTCGTCGGCCTCCCTGCGGTCGGCCGACTCCCTCGCACGCGCTCCTCACGGCCGCCGCAGGCGGCCGCTCGGAGGCGCGCGCCACCGTAGTTCAATTTATACATCGACGACATTCTCCCTCACGCCTCCCGCGTCGTCCACTCCACCTCGTACCCCGCCTCGCGTACCGCCTTGAGGACGCGGTCGACGTGGGCAGGGCCGTTCGTCTCCACCTCGAAGACGAGGTCGGCGTCGCCGACCGGCAGGTCAGGTCGGCTGCGCTCGTGGCGCACGGTCCGGATGTTCGCGCGCTCCGCGCCGATCAGGGTGCTGATCTCCCCCATCGTCCCGGGCGTGTCGTCGATCCGGACGGAGAGCTCGATCAGCTGGTGGCGGTCGACGAGGGCGTGCGTCACCACCTCCTTCAGCGTCGTCACGTCGATGTTGCCGCCGCAGAGAAGCGGGACGACGGTCTCGCCGCCGAGGTCGAGATCGTCGACCGCCTCGTCGTTCAACAGGGCGGCCGCGGCGGTCGCGCCCGCGCCCTCGACCATCTGCTTCGCGCGCTCCAAGAGCAGGAGGATCGCGTTCGCCACGTCGTCGTCGCTCACGACGACCGCCTCGTCGAGGTGTTCGTCGAGGAGTTCGAAGGTGAGGTCGCTCAGCCCGCCGGTCGCGATCCCGTCCGCGATCGTGTCGGGTTCGTCGCGCGTCACGAGTTCGCCGGCCGCGAGGCTCTCCGAGAGCGTCGACGCGCCCTCGGTCTGAACGCCGACGACCCGCGTCTCGGGCGACCGGGCCTTGACCGCGGTTGCGACCCCGCCCGCGAGCCCGCCGCCCCCTACGGGGACGAGGACGGTGTCGACGTCGGGCACCTGGTCGAGCACTTCCAGGCCGAGCGTCCCCTGTCCCGCGACCACGTCGGGGTCGTCGAACGCGTGGACGAACCGCGTCCCGGGGTCGTCGGTCAGCGTCCGAGCGTGCGCCATCGCCTCGGGGAACGCGCTGCCCCGGAGGACGACCTCGGCGCCGTAGGCGCGGGTCGCCTCGATCTTCGCCGCGGGCGCTGCCTCCGGCATCACGATCGTCGCTTCGATCCCGGCGTCGGCCGCCGCGAGCGCGACCCCCTGTGCGTGGTTGCCCGCGCTCGCGGCCACGACGCGCTCGATCGGGACCTCCGCGGCGCGCTCTCCGGACCCGTCTATCGCCAGCGAGATCGCGTTGTACGCGCCGCGCGTCTTGAACGAGCCGGTGCGCTGGAGGTGTTCCATCTTGAGACGCACGTCGGCGCCGCACCGATCGCTCAGCGAGCGACTCCGCTCAACGGGCGTCCGCTGGACGATGTCGGTGCCGGCGAGCCGCTCGGCGGCGGCCTCGACGTCGTCGATCGCGACTGGGGACATAGCGGAGCCGTTCTCGGGGCCCCACGAAAAGGACTCGGTTACGGAACGCCGGTACCACCCACGGGTCCGCACCGCTCCGCGCCGACCCGCGCCCGCTATCGCTTCCCGAGCGCCTCCTCGAAGACGCGCTGCGCGCGCTCGTACCCTTCGTTCCGGTCGACGATCGGGTGCGCGTAGTCGGGCGCGAGCTCCTCGCGCTCCGCCCGCGAGAGGGTCGGCCAGTCGACCACCTTCCCGGACGGCACGTCCGAGAGCTCCGGGACGTACGCCTTCACGAATCGGGCGCCGTCGTCGTACTTCGACATTTGGCTCACCGGGTCGAAGATGCGCACGTCGACGGAGTCGGTGCCGGTGGAGGCGGTCCACTGCCACGCGCCGTGGTTCGAGGCGTAGTCGTGGTCGATCAGCTGCTTCGTGAAGTAGCGCGCGCCGCGCCGCCAGTCGATCAGGAGGTGCTTCGTGAGGAAGCTCGCGACCACCTGCCGCGGCCGGTTGTGGATGTACCCCTCCTCGTTCAGCTGTCGCATTCCGGCGTCGACGAGCGGGTAGCCGGTCTCGCCGCGCGTCCACGCCTCGAAGGCGTCGTCGTCGTCGCGCCACGCGATCTCGTTCGGGAACGACTTGTAGTTCGACACGGCGAGGTCCGGGTTGAAATACAGCAGGTGGTACATCTGCTCGCGCCACGACAGCTCGTACCGGTACTTGTCGACGTTGCGGCGCTCCCCGCCGGTCACGGCGTCGTACACGTCGCTCGCGCCCGCCCACAGCTCGCGGACCCCGATTGCGCCGGTCGCGAGGTACGGAGACATCCGCGAGACCGCGTGCGTCGGGGCCTCGACGGCCCGCGCGAGGTCGTCGCGGGTGTCGTTGTACGAGGTGATCCCGTAGTCGAGGAACTCGTCGAACCGCTCGCGGGCGGCCTCGTACCCCGCGTCGGGGAGGTCGATGTCGGCGTCGGGCTCGGGGACGGTCTTCCCGTCGCGCACGTCGGCCAGCGCGGCCGCATCCGGCTCCGCGTACGGCCCGCGCTTCGGCACGGCCTCCCAGTCGCCGTGGAACTGGCTGTGGTTCGGATAGCGCGCCTCCAGCCGACCGGGGTCGACCAGCACGATGTCGGTCCGCGAGTCGGTGTCGACGCCTTCGCCGGCGAGCGCGTCCTCGACCGCCCGCTGTCGGTTCCGACGGGCCGCTCGGTACTGTTCGTTGTAGAACACCGCCTCCGCGTCGTATTCCGCGGCGAGGTCGACGAGGACCGCTTCCGGGTCGCCGGCGCGGACGATCAGGTCGCTCCCGAGTTCGCGGTACCGCTCCTCTAGTCGCTTCACGTGGCGGAGGAAGAACGCGCGCTGCCGCGCGCCGACCGTTCCGAGCAGGTCGGCGTCGTACACGAACACCGGCACGACTTCACCGTCCCGAGCCGCGGCGGCGAGCCCGGCGTTGTCCCGCGTTCGAGCGTCTCCTCGGTGCCAGAACAGGCGCATACGATCTCCAAGGGCGCCAGCGGATAGTGTCTGTCGCCGGCGTCTCGGCGCGCCGCCGTCCCCGCCTCCGCCAGTACGTTCAAGACGCTCCGTCACGAATCCTGACCTGTATGACCCGACGCGATCCCTTCGACGAGATAGAGGAACTGTTCGAGCGGATGGGCCGCGAGTTCGAGGAACTCGGCGGCACGCTGGAGGGCACCGGCCCCGAGGTCCCGCGGTTCCCGGGGGCCCGCGACGTCGACGTCGACGTGGTCGAAGACGACGAGGCGATCACCGTCGTCGCCGACCTCCCCGGATTCGACGCCGACGACGTGGATGTCGAACTGCGCGACGACGCGCTCGTTATCAGCGGGTCCCGCGAGGAGTCGAGCGAGTTCGATATCGCCGAAGAGGACGGTGCCGACGATCCGGACGACGGCGAGAGCGGTCCGGCCGACGTCCGCTACCACCGGCGCGAGCGCCGGCGCAGCACCGTCTCCCGTCGGGTTCCGATCCCCGAACCCGTCGAGGCCGACGCGGCGGCGGCCTCCTTCGACGCCGGCGTCCTCACCGTCACGCTCCCCAAGCGCTCGCCCGACGACGACCGCGGGCACACGATCGACGTCAGCTGAGCCGCGCTCGCGTCGTCGGGTGTGACAGGGGGTGCGCCGCGGCCGGGATACCGGAATCCGCCGCCGCGAGATAGCACGCGTCAGTCGCTATTTAACACCTCACGGCTCCTCTCTGTCGGTATGAACACGACGAATCCCTTCGACGAGATTGAGCAGTTCCTCGGCCGCACCCCTTTCGGGGGCGAGCGGGCTCGGGGCCGCGACCTCCGGACCGCCGACATCGACGTCGCCGAGTACGCCGACGAGTTCGTCGTGATGGCCGACCTCCCGGGGTTCGATCGCGACGAGATCGACGTCCGAGCCCGCGACGACCGGCTCGCCATCGCCGCCGAGCGCGACGCGGAACGCGAGGACGCAGACCGGCGATACATCCGACGCGAGCGGCGCCACGAGTCCGTCACTCGGACCGTCGGCCTGCCGACGAACGCCCGTCTCGACGACGCCACCGCGACGTACCGGCACGGTGTCCTCACTGTAACGGTCCCGATCGATGTCCTCGACGCGGACGAGGGACGCCGGATCGACGTGAACTGATCCGCCCGGCTCGACCCCTGCCTCTCCGCCGATGCTTTCTCCACGCACACTGTGCTATCAACTCACATGAACGACGGCGACCGCACGGCCGAACGACGCGACCTCGTGAGCGCGCTCCGACGGCGTCTCGACGTGAGCGAGCAGACGCTCTCGGCGATCGGAGCCGTCCCCCGCCACGAGTTCGTTCCCGAGGCGCATCGCGAGTCGGCGTACGCCGACCGGCCGCTCCCGATCGGCCACGACCAGACGATCAGCGCGCCGCACATGGTCGCACTGATGACGGATCTCCTCGACGTCGAGCGCGGCGACCGCGTCTTCGAGGTGGGGACTGGCTGCGGCTACCACGCCGCGGTCGTCGCCGAGGTCGTCGGCCCGGGGAACGTCCTCTCCGCCGAGCGGGTCCCGGAACTGGCCGCCGCCGCCCGCGAGCGCCTTGCCCGTCTCGGCTACGACGTGGCCGTCGCGGCCGCCGACGGCCGAGAGGCGTTCCTCGACGAGGCTCCGTTCGACGCCGCTTACCTCACCTGCGCGGCGCCCGAGGAGGTTCCGGACGCGGTCGTCGACCGTGTCCGGGCGGGCGGCCGCGTGGTCGCCCCCGTTCGCGAGGGTGGTCGCCAGCGGCTCGTCCGACTGACGCTCCGCGAGGGCGGCATCGACCGCGAGGACCACGGCGGCGTGCGGTTCGTCCCGATGCGATAGTCGGCCCGCCGAACGCACGGTTTTAGAGGACCGAGTCCCGAGACTGCGCATGGACGACGCGTCGCTCAGGGCGGACATGATCGAGGGGCTCGAACACCAGATCGGCGAGCCGATCGAGCCGCCCGTGCTGACCGCGCTTCAGCGCGTCCCGCGCGATCCCTTCGTCGACGACTCGCCTCGCGGCGGCGCCGTCGACGGCGACGACCCGCACTCGCTCTCGCTCCCGACGCTGGTCCGTCTCGTCACCGCGCTCGACGCCGCCGAGGGCGACTCGCTCCTCGTCGTCGGTGCGGGGATCGGCTACTCGGTCGCGATGCTCGCCGAGATCGCCGGCGCGCGGCGCGTCCACGCGGTCGACATCGACCGCGCCGCCGTCGCCGCCGCGCGGTCGAACCTCGACGCGGCCGGTTACGGGGCGGTCCTCGTCGACCGCGCGGACGGCGCCGACGGACTCCCCGCGTACGCACCGTACGACCGGATCCTCCTCGAAGCCGCCGTCGTCGAGCCGCCGCGTTCCCTCAGGGACCAGCTCGCGCCCGACGGGCGAATCGCCTACCCGCGCGGCGCCGGCGTCCAGACGGTCGCCGCGATCGAGCCGTCCGCCGGGGGTCCCGACGCGGGCGACGCCATCGCGTCCGGCGCCGGTACGGACGACGATCCGGCGCCTGACGGCTTCGAAACGGTCGAGACGCACGGGCCGGCGCGGCTCCAACCGATGCTCGTCGACGGCGAACAGCCCGGAACGGAACGGAACCGAACTCGGCGGGAGGACGCGGAGCGCGCCGAGCGCAGCCGGCAGCGACGGCACGGCTGGGAACAGGACTGGATCGACTGGGACAGCCGGCTTTAACCGACTCTCCTCCGCCGCTCGCGGCGTCACTCCTCGACGACGAGCACCTCGGTGTTCCCCCGCTCGTCGACGTAGTCGCCCTCCGCCGGCGGCTTGATGTCGATCGCGAGCGTCCCGTCGGCCTGATTCGGCCCGAGTTCCGGCTCGACGTCGACGGTCGCGACCCCGTCCTCGTTCGTCTTCGCGGTGACGACGCCGTCGATCTGCGCAGAGCCGCCCCGGACGATGACCGTCGCGTCCGCGACCCGAGAGCCGTCGGGGTCGACGACGGCGACGTCGACCGACTGCTCGCCGGGCGTGGTCACCTCCGGCTGGGGCTGCGCGTCGAGTTCCGTCGCGGCCAGCCCGTCGATGTCGCCGATCATCCCCATCATCACGCTGAGGCTGGCGACGCCGACGACGAGCGCGATGACGAGGCGGACCGGAAGCCCCTCGATCGCGCGGGTGTCGGTGCTGAACGTCCGGCGGTTCGCGGTGCGCGAGTCGTGTGTTCGATCGGACATACGCCGCGCTGGCCGCGGTATCTGATATAAACGATCGGACGATCCGGGCGGCGCCGCGGCGGACGCCCGAGAGACGCGCCCGACGACCGGGACCCGATCCGGCTCCCGGCGCTTTTTGTCTGATGCCGAGGCCACCCGGCCGCGTGTACGTACTCGGCCGCGACGACGGGACCGACCGTACTGAGGGGGCTGACCGCGGCGACTGCGCCGACCTCCGTGACAGTGCTCACCGCGACGGTGACCGTCCGCCTCACACCGCTCGGATCGGCTCTTTCCTCGCCCGCGACGGCAGCGCCGGCGCTCCGGTCGGCGTCGACCTCGACCGCCCACACGCGGGCGTCGTGTTCGGGAAGCGCGGCACCGGGAAGTCGTACACCCTCGGCGTCCTCGCCGAGGAGCTGGCGGACGCAGGCGGTGTCGCCCCGGTCGTCGTCGACCCGATGGGCGTCTTCGCCGGCCTCGAAGCGGCCGGCGGACGGACCGTCGACCCCGCGGTCCGTCCCGCCTCGATACCGCCGTCGGCTTGGCCGAACCTCCTCGGCCTCGCCCCGGCGAGCGGCCCCGGAACCCTCGTCTGGCAAGTCGTCGCGGACGCGGTCGACGACGGATCTGGAGAGGCGACGGACCGTAACGCCGCGAGCGGAACGACCCCCTCGCCGTCGCTCGCGGCGCTCCGCGAGACGGTCGACGCGGCCGACGCCCCGGCGGAGACGCGTCGCGCCGCCGCGAACCACCTCCGGCTGGCGGCCTCGTGGGGAGTCTTCGACGCCGATGCGCCGCCGGTCGCGTCGCTGGCGGCCGACGGCAACCCCGCGGTCCTCGACCTCGCCGGCGTGCCCGACGCCGCCGCGGCGGCCGTGGTCCGCGCTGTCGCTCGCGGGCTCTACGACGCGCGGATCGCGGGCGATCTCTCCCGGCTCCCGTGGCTGCTCGTCGACGAGGCGCACGCCTTCTTCGACGGGGTGGCCGACCCCGCGCTCCGGACGCTCCTCACGCGGGGCCGCGCGCCGGGCGTCTCGCTGGTCTGTGCGACCCAGCGTCCGGCCGCGCTCCCGAGCGTCGCCGTCTCGCAGTCCGACCTGCTCGTCTCCCACCGGCTCACGGCGGCGCGCGACGTCGAGCGACTGGCGGCGGCGGAGGCGACGTACCTCGCCGGCGACCTCGCATCGCGGCTTCCCGAGGGCGTCGGCGAGGCGCTCGTCGTCGACGACGCCACAGAGACGGCCCACACGGTCCGGATACGGGAACGCCGGACGCCGCACGAAGGCGAGAGTCCGCGCGCGAGCCGGCTATCGGACCCCGAACCGCACTGACGGGTCCAGAACGCACAAGCCGCCCCGGAAATACGCTAGCGCATGGACCGAACGCCGTACGGATTTCTCCTCGTCGCGGCCGGGGGCTTCCTCGGTGCGGTCGCCAGACACGCCGTCGACGCGGGGGTCGCCGGCGTCCTCACCGCGGCCTCGTCCGGCGACCGCCTCATCGCTCTCGGCGGCGTCCCGCCCGGCGCGGGGACGCTGGTCGCGAACGTCGTCGGCTCGTTCGCCCTCGGTCTCCTCCTGACTCGCGCGTCGAGCGACCGGGTCCGGCTGCTCGTCGGGACGGGCGCGCTATCCTCGTTCACGACGTACAGCACGTTCGTCGCCGACGCCGTCGCGCTCGGAACGACCGCCGGCGCGGGATACGTCGCCGGTAGCTACGCGGCCGGATTCGCCGCGGCCGCACTGGGGCTCGCCGTCGGGAGGCGCCGGCGATGAGCGTCTCGCCGCTCCTCGCGACGGCGCTCGTCGGCGTCGGCGGTGCGCTCGGCGCGGCCGGCCGTCACGCCGTCGGGCTCCGTATCGAGGGGCGCCGGTCGGTCCTCCTCGTCAACGCCCTCGGGAGCCTCGCCCTCGGAGCCGTCTCCGCCGCGCCGATCGGATCGGCGGCGACGCTGCTGTTCGGCGTCGGCTTCTGTGGCGCGTTCACGACGTTCTCCTCGTTCGCGGTCGGGGCCGTCCGGACGGCGAGCGAGACCGGTGTTCGCGCCGCCGCGACGCTCGCGGCCTCGAACCTCGCGGCCGCGCTGGCCGCGTTTGTCCTCGGTTCGTCTCTCGCCGTCGCGGTCGCCGGCTGACGGAGGCTCACGGCGGCCGGGCCGTTCCTCCCCGACAAGCGACAAGTACAGGCTCCCCCGGTTCCTATGCGAGTGCGTGACCGACACCGACCGCTCCGTCGACGGCGAGTCGACCGCTCCGGCCGACTCGGGTGGTCCCGCTGACGACGTTACCCCCGAGGACGTCCCCGACTTCGGCGACCTCTCGATCCTCCAGCGCGGGTTCGTCGCCGCCGCGCAGAACCCCTCGCGCGGGCTGCTGGTCGTCGGCCTCTTCGTGTTCGCGCTCGCCTTTTACGCCGCGTTCTGGCTGTCGTTCCCCGGCGCCGCCGGACTCCTCACCGCGATCGCGCTGATCGTCGTCGTCGTCGCCGCGGCCGTCTACTGGCTCCTCGACCGCCTCTCCCGCTGAGCGGCCCCCTCGCCCGGATCGCTTTCGCCCGTTTCATTGGGAACGGCTCCCCTCGACGGTCTCACGGCCGCGGCTCGTAGAACCCGCGGAGCGGTCGACCGAACGCGGGGGCGAGCGTCGCCACCGCCTCGCCGACCAACACGTCGCGGTCGGCGAACGCCGGTTCCACCTGCGCGCCGAGCGCCACGTCGCCCGCGGCGTCGCTCTCTAGGTACCCGCGGACGGTGACGAACTCCCGCTCGCGCTCGACGACGTACCGGTCGCCGTCGATGAACGGCCCGTAGGTGTCCGGGTCGACGTCGTCGACGTACGACTCGTAGAAGTTCGCGGCGTGCTTCCGCACCGCGACCGGCGGCCCGTCGTGGCGCGCGACCGCCGGTCGCTCGGTCACCTCCAGTTCCGCGTACAGCGCGGCCCGCGTCGACTCGACGGCTGCGGCGCGCTCGGGCACCTCCCGGTCGCCGCTCCCCCCGTCGGCGTCGCTCCCCTCGCCGCCGTTCCTCGTTCCCGCTGCGTCGGTCATGGCGCGCGCTCGGAGCACGTCGAACCCGTGATCGTTGAGCCCGCCGACGATCCCGTCCAGCGATCGGCGGAGCTGCGGCCACAGCTGGTCGTCGACCACGTCCGGCGCGTCGAACACGACCGCGACCGGCGTCGTTCCCCGTCGGTCGAGATGCGCTCGCACTTCCTCGGGGTCGAGCGGTTCCGGTTCGTCAGGCTCGAAGAGCGCCTCGCTCGGGGCCGCGAGCAGCTCCCGCGCGTAGTGCTGGAAGCGTGCGAGGTTCGTCGCCGACAGGACCGCCGCGACGTTCCGCGTCGGGTCCGTCGGATCGACGACGACGAGGGGGTCCTCGAACGTGCGCTCGGCGTGCCCCTCTGGGTCGAACTCCACCGGGGGGTGCCAGCTCCGCGCCGACTCGACGAGCGGGACGAACCCGCCGAGCTCCAAGACGAGCAGCTCCGTGAGGTACCCCGAGAACCCCTCGGTGCGGAGGTCGCTGCCGTACGCGCCGATCCCCTTCAGGAACGCCTTCGCGAGGACTACGTCCGCGGCGAGGTCGTCGTCGAGCCGCGCAGAGAGGTACGCGTCGTGGAACGGGGTGCGGTCGACCGCGGAGACCAGATCCCCCGCCGTCTCCACGTCGTGACAGGGGACGAGGTCCACGTCGAACCCCTCGTAGTTCCCCTTCACGTACGGGTGTTCGGCGTACTCCTCGTGGCCGTCGGGGAGGACCGCGTGCCCGACCGCCAGCCCGTACTCCTCCAGCTCGGCGCGGTCGAGATCTGCGTCGAACCGGACGAACAGGTCGATGTCGCGGTCGCCCGCGACCCACGTGCCCCGCGCCGTCGACCCGACTTGGACCACGTCGGCGCCGACGGGGAGGTCGGCGATCGCCTCGTGGGTCCGGTCGGTCAGTGCCGTGGCCGCCGCTCGCAGTCGCTCCCGCTCTTCCGGCTCGGGAAGGACGCGCTCGCGGACCCGTGACAGCACCGCCTCCAGATCGTCCATACCGAACGGTCTCGCGGTCCGGCTGAAAACGTGTCGGTCGGATCGGCGGCGCGGCGGGCCGACGGAGCGCCGCCGCCGTCCCGCGGTCCGGCCCGGCGGCTTCCGCGCCGTCGGGCGGAAACGAAAGCCATATCAAAAGGACGCGAGTACCCGAAAACAGGCCGAAGTAGCTCAGTTGGTAGAGCGCCTCGCTGTTAACGAGGCGGTCCCAGGTTCGAGTCCTGGCTTCGGCGCCTCCCTTCGTACGTTTCTCGTCTATGCTCTCACCAGACCGTAGTCCTATTTTGCTCGTTTCCGCTCTGACTGAGTATGCCGAATCGAAGCGAGCAATTTGCTTCACTCGAGGAGCCACAGAAGCGCGGCCAAGCGGCCGAAGCGATCGTAACTGATACTTATCGAAGGTGCTGGTGACACACAGATGACTATCCGGTACGAGCGGTCAAACATAACATATCAAAAACATCAATTGGCACGAGGATTACCATCTCAACGAAACATTAGCTTCGCTTGGTTCCAACCCGATAGGATAAAGAGGAACCGAGAGACAAATCGATCCGTGGCGGGCCTTTAGCTTAGTCCGGTTAAAGCGACTCGCTCATAACGAGTTGATCGCCGGTTCGAATCCGGCAAGGCCCATTCCGGTTTTTCACCGATTCCCCGCTGTATCTGGCTGTCTACTCCTGCTGGAGCGTCACGTCGGTCGCGGTCTCGTTCGCGGGGTCGTCGCTCACCGGACCCGACGTGTCCCGGATACCGGCGGTATCCGCGATCGCCGGCGAGATCCGTCACGGAGCGGTTAACGCGGGAGGGGCGCACGGTGCCCGAGCCGACGCGACGACGACTACTCCAGTAGCCCAACCAGTTCGTTCACGTCTTCGACCACGGCGTCCGCGCCGTTACCGGCGAACTTCTCGCGCCCCGCCTCGCCGGTGAGCCCGCCGGTGAGGACGCCAACCCCGTAGTAGACGCGCGTCTCGTCAGACTCGTCGGCGTTGCGTGCGGTCCGCACGTCGTCGAGGGTGTCGCCCGCGAACGCGACCCGCCCGGCGCCGAACCGCTCGGCGAGCTCGACGAGCGCCCGCGGGTGCGGCTTCCCCTCTTCCCAGTCGTCCATCGTGAACCGCCGGTCCTCGGGCACGTCGAGGCCGACGCGGTCCAAGGCGATGTCGGCCTCGGCCGCCGGCCGCCCGGTGAGGACGCCCACGTCGAACCGCCCGGTGAGGTCGGCGATCGTCTCGGGGTCGACGAGCGTCGGCTCGTCGTGGATGTACCCGTCGGCCTCGAACGGCGGCTCGCCCCCCTCTAACTCGCGGTACAGCTCGCTGCCGAGGTACAGCGCCTGAAACGTCTCGCGGAGCGCGTCCCGGTCCCACTGGTCGCGGACGCGGGCCTGTGCGACTCGCGGGAGGTCGCCGACGACCTCCTTGGCGGCGTCGAGCCCGCCCCCGAGCTCGCGGACGCGCTCGGTGAACTCGTCGACGTCCATCCGGAGCCCCTCGCGGCGGGCCAACACGAACAACGCCGCCGCGTCGGTCAGCTCCCAGTCGTTGTTGAACCCGCCGGCGTCCTTGAACGCCTGGACCGCGTCCGGGTCGATCGGCTTGCCGCAGACCCGGTCGACCGATTCGAGGATCGCCCGACGGTAGGAGTCCGCCACGTCGACCAACACCCCGTCGATGTCGAGGACGACTGCGTCGACCTGCATACGGGTACCCCCGACTGGCGCCCGAATGAACGTTCGGGTTCGCGGTCGGCGTCGCCGGTTCGAGCCGTGCGGCGTCCCGGTCGCCGGTCCGTTCCGTCACCGCGCGACGAACACGACAGTTCCCGACTCCGTCGACTTCCGAGAGACGTCCACGACCGGCTCCTCGAACCCGAGCGTGGTGAACAGGCAGGCGGCGCCGAGTCGCTCCGCGAGCGCGACGGTCGCCCGCTGTAGCTCCGCCGGGAGGTTCCGAGCGTACACGGCGTCGACGCCGCCGGGCGCGTCCGGAGCCTCACCGGCGGTCTCGTCGCTCGCGCCGATCCCAAGCGCGCTCTGCGCCGCCCGCTCGTCGTCGGCCGCGAGCGCCGTCACGTCCGCGGCGACGACGCGGAGCGTTCCCCCGCTCGGCGCCTGCCTCCCCGCCGCCGCGTCCTGCGCCGCCTCGCTCACTTCGACGTCGATCGCGACGACCTCGTGGCCCCGATCGGCGAGCGCACGGGCGACGCCCGGCCGGCGGCCGACTCCGACCTCGATCAATCGTTCGTACCGCCCGAGTGCGGCAACGAGTGCCCGCTCCGACGGGGGTGGTCGTACCACGGCGCGGCCTTTATGACCGCGGCGTTCAAAAGCGGTTCCATGCTCGTGGACATCGTCCCGGTCGGGGAGGTCACCCCCCGAGTGAAACGGGAGGCCTCCGGTGCGCTGCGTTCCGTATACGACTGCGACGTGACGGTCCACGACGATCAGCCGATCCCCGACTCCGCCTTCGAGGCAGATAGGGACCAGTACCGCGCCGAGGACCTCATCGAGACGGTCACTCGGGTCGGCGGCGGCGAGAAGAACATCGGCATCACGCCCGAGGACCTCTACTACCGCCGCCGAAACTACGTGTTCGGCCTCGCGTACCTCAACGGCAGCGGCTCCGTCATCTCCACGCACCGCCTCCGCACCTCCTCCGACGGCGGCGTCTCCACCAAGCCCGCGGTCGACGTGTTTGGCGACCGCGTCCGCAAGGAGGTCGTCCACGAGATCGGTCACACTCTCGGCCTGGAGCACTGTGACAACAGCAAGTGCGTGATGTCGTTTTCCCCGACTGTCCGCGAGGTCGACGTGAAAGAGGAGAACCTCTGTGGCACCTGTTCGCGGATCGTCCGCTGACGCGGCGCGACCGGCGTACCCTCCCGACGATCTGTCGCCCGATCTCTCCGGTCGCCAATCCCTCTCCGATCGCCGGTAGACGTAAAGTCCGGCCCGCACAAGGGACGGGTATGGCCGCAAAGCCGGAATACCGCGACCGGCCGGACGTCGAGGTCGCGCTGCTCGACGCGCTCGTCGACCGCGGCGACGAGGGAATGACCGTCCTCGAACTGCGCGCGGCCGTCGACGCAGACATCGACGCCGTCGAGGAGGCCCTCTCGACGCTGAAGGAGGACTCGCTGATCACCGTCGAGTCCGAGGAGCACGTTCGGGTGTACGCCCACGAGAAGGTCGTTCCGGACCCGGAGGCGCCCGACGACGACCCCTCCGAGAGCCTCGTCGACGCGATCCGGGACCGACTCGGACTGTAGCCGTCGGAGACGGCGGCCTTTTGGCCCTCGATCGCCACCGTTCGACCATGACGCTCGTCTCCGGTACCCACGACGCGCACGGCGCCGCGTACCGCGACCGCGGCGGTCGCGAGGTCGTCGACCACTACGGGAAGCCCGTCCGCGTCGGCAAGGCGGTCCGAAACGTCGCGGGCGTGATCGAGATGGGGTACGGCGTCCTCGCCGTCAGGGGGAGCGACCGCGTCGAGTTCGTGGACAACGCCGTCTCGAACCGCGTCCCCGCCGAGGACGGCGAGGGAACGTACGCCCTCCTGCTCGATCCCCAAGGCGGGATCGAGACGGACATGTACGTGTACAACGCCGACGAGCGGCTGCTCGTCTTCCTCCCCCCGGAACGGGTCGAGTCGGTCGCCGCCGACTGGGCGGAGAACGTGTTCATTCAGGACGTCGCGATCGACGACGTGTCCGACGAGTTCGGCGTGTTCGGGGTTCACGGCCCGAAGTCGACCGAGAAGGTCGCCTCCGTCCTCGGCGGACCGGGCGCGCCGGAGGGGCCCCTCTCGTTCGTCCGCGGGTCGATGGTCGACGCCGGCGTCACCGTGATCGCGACGGACGCGCCGCTCGGCGAGGAGGGGTACGAGATCGTCTGCGCCGCCGCCGACGCGGGCGACGTGTTCGACACCCTGATCAACCGCGGACTCAACGCCGCGCCGTTCGGGTACCGAACGTGGGACGCGCTCGCGACGGAGGCCGGAACGCCCCTCTTCGAGTACGAACTGGCGGGCACGGTCCCGAACGTCCTCGGCCTCCGGAACGCGCTCGACTTCGAGAAGGGGTGTTACGTCGGGCAGGAGGTCGTCTCGCGCGTGGAGAATCAGGGGCGACCGAGCCGACGGCTCGTCGGCCTCGAACTCGACGGCGTCGCCGAGGCGGTCGACGGCGTCGACCCGAACGCGGACCCGCAGGGGATCGACGCCGCGCTCCCCGCGTCCGGTGCGGCCGTCTTCGACGGTGACGAGGCGATCGGCGAGGTGACGCGGGCGGCCGTCGGCCCCGCGACGGACGTGCCAGTCGCGCTGGCGCTCGTCGGGTTCGACGCCGCCCTCGGCGAGGTCGCCGTCCGCGTCGACGGCGAGGAGAGTCCGGCCACCGCCGTCGACCTCCCGTTCGTCGACGGGAGCGCGCGGTCCGCGCGGCTGCCGACGTACCCCGAGGGACGCGCCTAAGGGTGAAGCGGAGCGTCGCCGCCCGTCACGCGACGAAGTCGACCGCCGAGTAGAGGCCGAACCCGAGCACGAACGCGCCGACGAGCGACCCGATCCACGCGAGGACCGTGTACCCCATCTTCTTCCGGCTCACGCCGGCGTCGCCCGCGGCGTAGCCCGCGCCGACGATCGCCGAGACGATGATCTCGTTGAACGACACGGGGATCCCGAACGCGACGGCGGTCTGCGCGATCGCGAACGACGGGATGAGCGCCGATATCGACCGTCGCGGCCCCATCGAGGCGTAGTCCTGCGCGAGCGCCTTGATCATCCGCGGCGCGCCGGTCCACGACCCGGCCAACAGCCCGACGCCGCCGCCGACGAGTAGCGCCCACAGCGGGACGCCGACCTCGCTGAAGATCGGGACGAGCGGGCCGATCGCGAGACCGACCTGCGACCCGCCGGCCGAGAACGCGACGAGCCCGCCCATCGCGAGCAGGAACCGCCGCTGTGCCCCCTCGCGGTCGCGGCCGAGGTCCGCGTACACGGCGACCGAAACGAGCGCGGCGATCGCGACGCTCACCGCGGCGGGACCCGCGCCGCTGCCGCCCAGCCCCGCCCCGAGGACGCTCGCCACCGACGCCTGCTGGCCGGCGGGACCGAGCAGCGCGAACCCGACGTTCGCGAGGATCGCGCCGACGACGCCGGCGAGCGCGGCCGTGAGCGGTCGCTCGGGCAGCGACTCGCCGATGAGCATGCGCGCGACGCCGTAGGCGACGCCGCCGCCGACGAACGGCGTGAGCACCCACAGCGTCGCGATCTCGGCGTACTTCGGCCACGCCGGGTCGCCGCCGAGCGCGAGGCCGACGCCGACGACCGCACCGGTGACGGTGAACGCCGTCGCGATCGGGTAGCCGGCGAACACGCCGACCGCGACCAGCGCGGCGGCCGTGACGAGCGCGACGATGGCCGCCACGGCGGTGAGCGTCACCCCGCCGATCAGTTCGGTGCCGACCGCCTCGGTCACGTTCGCGCCCTGGAGGATCGCGCCGAGGAGCCCGAGGACGCCGACGACGAGCCCGGCCCGCATCACGGAGATTGCGTTCGCCCCGACCGCGGGCGCGAACGGGGTCGAGCCCGACGACCCCGCGCCGATCGACCACGCCATAAAGAGGCTGGCGGCGGCGGCGACGAGGAGGGTCGCGGCGGTGGCGACGACCATCAGCGTCGCCCGTCGTTGTACCCCTCGTTCAGCCCCGCCACCGTGCGCCGGACGAGGAGGAACCCGAAGAAGAACAGCCCGAGAAGACCCACCAACAGGAGTACGAACAGCGGTTGGACCGGGAGCATACGCCTGAATCCGTCGGCACGCGGTTATAAGTTTCGAGCCGAACGGTCGCGTGACCCGGACGATTCCGACGCGTTCAGGCGATCGGATCCCGGTAACTAAAACGCGTTTTTGTCCCTCAGCCACGTATATGTCGATACCCCGACTACGTGTAATCGCGACCCCCCGCTTCGGCCCTCACGCTCGAACCCGCCGGCCGACCGCCGGCTGGTCGGACTCGCACCCGCTCCCTACCCAGTCCGGTATCCCCCTCCCCGGCCGACCAGCGACCGACAGCCGGCGCCCACATCCGCGTCGATCCGGGTCCTCCACCGCTGACACGACCGTCGGCCGGCCCGGCCGTCAGCGGGGCGTCGCGATCGGTCTCTGCCGACGCGACGGCGAGCCCGATCCGCTTCTCGTGATTCGCTCCCTTACTCGCGGCTCTCGGCCCCGATCCGGAACGTCTCGAACTCCTCCCCGTCCGGCGTCACCAGTCGCCCGTCCAGACCGTCTCCGGCCCCGTCGTCCACCGGACGCAATTCCGCGTGCGCCGGCCGGTTCCCGCGCGGTTGGGCGTGGCTGCCCGGATTCAGTATCGGGAGCCCACCTGAGTCGTCGAACCGCGGCCGGTGGCTGTGGCCGCAGATCACGGCGTCGGCGTCGCGGCCGCGACCGAGCATGACGAGCCCCGTGTCGCCGCTGCGGTGTCGGTGCGTGACCGCGAACCTGACCCCCGCGTATTCGACGGTCCGAACCTCCGGGACGCGGTCGCGGATCGCGGCGTCGTCGTTGTTGCCGTAGACCGCCCGGAGGGCGGCGGTGGTCGACTGAAAAGCGTCTAAGACCGGCTCGCGGTAGAAGTCGCCCGCGTGGATCACCAGCTCCGCCTCGCGGACCGCCTCCGCGGTCCGCCCCTGAAGCCTCGACTCCTCGCGTGCGTGCGTGTCGGAGACGACGACGAGCATACCGGGAGTCCGCGCCGGCGTGAGTTAAAAAGCGCGCTCGCCACGGTGGTGCGTGCCTCCGAGTGGCAGCCGAAGGCGGCCGCGAGGAGCACGCGCGAGGGAGCCGGTCGCCCGGAGCAGCGCGGAGGGCGA
>NZ_NHNZ01000011.1:0-873 GCF_002727095.1 Halorubrum sp. C191
CCGACTTGGGCGAGGAACGGAGTTTGTGTTGTCGCTTCCGAGCGTACCGCACGCCAATATTCTTTGCAGCGTTATAATCCGCGTTCAGTTCATACCCACACTTCTGGCACTCGAAGTGTTCGCCCTGGCGGTTGCCGTCGTGCGTGAACCCACAGTCCGTCCGAGAACAGCGTTGGGATGTATGGGTCGGCTCGACCTGCTCTACGGAGACGCCCTGTTCAGGGGCTTTGTAGGAGACGTATTCAAACAGGCGTCGGAACGCCCAGACGTGGTGCCACTTCGCGTGTGGAAGCCGCTCTCGAATGTCACTCAAGTCCTCGAATGCGATCACGTCGCAGTCGTGTTCGACGGCTTCCGAGACGAGTTCGTTGGCGATCGTGTGGATGTACTGTTTGCGCCAGGCTTCCTCTCGCTTCCCGAGGCGAAGCAGGGCCTTGTGTGCGGCCTGCGTGCCGCGTTGTTGCATCTCGCCACGTCGCTTCTCGAACTCACGACACCAGTGGTCGTAGTCGTCCCCCTGCCAAAACGTGCCGGTTGAGGACACAGCGAGGCTGTTGACGCCGAGGTCGATACCGAGGACCGTTTGGTCGGAGTGCCCGGTATCTTCCGAAACCTCATCGTCACCGTCTGTCCGCCGCGTCGAAATGTTGAGGTAGAACTCGTCAGTGGCCGCGTCGTACCGAAGCGTACTCTCACGGAACTCGTAGCTCTCGGAGAGTACGTACCGCTCGTAGGGCGTCGGACTGTCTGCCGGGAGAACGAACGACGGTTCGACTCGGCCCTCAACAGTTGCCAGCGACACCTTGTTCCGGTAGAAGGTCGCGCTCCGCGTGTCGTAGTCCATCGTTTCGGCGGTAAACGTCGGTTGAGAGA
>NZ_NHNZ01000175.1:0-13852 GCF_002727095.1 Halorubrum sp. C191
CGTTAAACTACAACGAATGGGGGCTTTAGAGGTGTTCACCGCGTCGTCGAGCGCCTATAAACAGCTACCAGCAACACCACTCGATCAGTTATAAACGACCGCACTCACGACCTGCGATACGCACTCCCGCCCTCACCCGTTGCCGTCCCCGTATTGATCACGACGATTCACAGTGTGTGATCGTCGGAGCAGTTCAACAGCCACCAATTCGGAATCTTCCTCGACCGGCTACTCCGAGCGCTCTCGCGCCCGGTAGTCCGGGAGGGTGTCGTCCTGCATCACCGCGCCGCGGCCGCCGTCGACGAGGAGGGCGGCGCCCGTGACGAAGGCGGCGTCCTCGCTCGCGAGGAAGGAAACGGCCCCGGCGACGTCGGCCGGCGTGCCGATCCGGCCGGTCGGGTGGATCGACTCGACCTCCTCGAACCGCCCCTCGGGGAGCTCGTCGCGCGTCCGCTCAATCTCGACCCAACCCGGCACGACCGTGTTCACCCGGACCCGGGGGCCGAAGTCGACGGCGAGCGACCGCGTCATGCCGTTGATCCCCGCCTTCACCGCGTTGTATGGGAAGTGCGCGGGCATCGTCGCGTACGCGTGGTTTGACGAGACGTTCACGATCGCCCCCCGGTCCATGTGGTCGAGCGCCTCCCGCGCCGCGAGCCAGTACGCCCGGAAGTCCGTCTCGACGACGAACGCCCAGTCGTCGAGCGTCGCCTCGTCAGCCGCGGTCTCGGTCTGGACGCCGGCGTTGTTTACGAGCACGTCGAGCGAGCCGTACTCTTCGACGGCCGCCTCGGCGAGCGCCGCCACGTCGTCCGGGTCGCGCATGTCGGCGCGGACGAACGTCACGTCGCCGGCGGGCGCGCGGTCGGCCGACTCATCCGGGGACAGGTCCGCGATCCGGTCGACGACGGCCTCACCGGCCTCGACGGTGCGGCCGCTGACGACGACGTTCGCGCCCTCGGCGGCCAGCCGCTCCGCGATTCCGGCACCGATGCCGCGCGTCGACCCCGTGACGATAGCGGTCTTCCCGGCGAAGCGTCGGGGCACCGCGTGGTCGGTCGGTGATTCGTGTCGGCGGGTCATCGCTCTCTCCCGCGTCGCCGCGTTTGTGTCAGCATCCGGATCACCACTCCGCCACGGAGCCGTCGTCGTGCCGCCAGACGGGGTTGTGCCAGTCAACGTTGCCGTGCTGTTCCCGGACGTGCTCCTCGTCGATCTCGATCCCGAGCCCGTCGCCGCCGGGGATGTCGACGAAGCCGTCGCGGTACTCGAACACCGCCGGGTCGGCGAGGTAGTCCAGCACGTCGCTCGTCTCGTTGTAGTGGATGTCGAGCGACTGCTCCTGGATCAGCGCATTCGGCGTGCAGGCGTCGACCTGAATGCAGGACGCGAGCGCGATGGGCCCGAGGGGGCAGTGCGGCGCAATCGACACGTCGTACGCCTCGGCCATGGACGCGATCTTCTTCATCTCGGTGATCCCCCCCGCGTGCGAGACGTCGGGTTGGATCAGGTCCACGGCGTCCGCCTCGAGCACCTCCTTGAAGTCCCACCGCGAGTACATCCGCTCGCCGGTCGCGATTGGGATCGTCGTCGACTGCCGGATCCCCGAGAGCGAGTCGTTGTGCTCGGGCAACACCGGCTCCTCGATGAACATCGGGTCGTAGGGCTCCAACGCGGCCGCGAGCCGCCGAACCATCGGCTTCGACACGCGTCCGTGGAAGTCGACCCCAATGTCGACATCGTCGCCGACGGACTCCCGGACGGCCGCGATCCGGTCGACCGCGTCGTTCACGGTGGCCGGGGTGTCGATCGGCCGCAGCTCCGCGGTCGCGTTCATCTTCAGCGCCGAGAACCCCGCGTCGACCTTCTCGCTGGCGGCCTCGCCGACGTCTGCCGGCCGGTCCCCGCCGATCCACTGGTAGACGCGGATACGGTTGCGCGCGCGGCCGCCGAGCAGCTCGTGGACTGGCGCGCCGAACTGCTTCCCCTTGAGGTCCCACAGCGCCTGGTCGACGCCGGCGATGGCGCTCATCAGCACGGGGCCCCCGCGGTAGAACCCCCCGCGATACATCGCCTGCCAGTGGTCCTCGATCCGCGTCGGGTCCTCGCCGAGCAGGTAGTTGTCGAGCAGCTCCTCAACGGCCGCGACGACCGTGTGCGAGCGCCCTTCCACGATCGGCTCTCCCCAGCCGACGGTACCGTCGCTCGTTGTGAGCTTCAAGAATAGCCAGCGAGGCGGTACTTCGAACAGCTCGTAGTCGGTGATGTACATGATCGCTTAGTTCTGTGTCGTTCCGACGACAGCGCTGTCGACGGAGTCCGTTTTGGTTTTCAGCGCGTCGCCGGTCTCGACGTCGAACAGGTACAGCGCCGCCTCGTCGAAGTCGAACGCGACCTGTGACCCCTCCGCCGGCCGGACCGTTGGGCTGACGCGGGCGGTGAGCTCGTGGCCGCCAATCTCCATGTAGAGGAAGTTCTCGTTCCCCATCGGCTCCACGACCGTCACGTCGGCCGCGTTCCGACCCGATTCGACGACCTCGATGTCCTCCGGCCTGACACCGACACTGACCCGTTCGTGTCCGTCGACCGGCTCCGAGTCGTCGAGCTCGTACGCGAACCCCCCGGGACCCGCAAGGGTACCGTCTTCCACGTCGGCCGTAAGGAGGTTGATGCTCGGCGATCCGATGAAGTCGGCGACAAACCGGTTCACAGGCGAGCGGTACACCTCCTCCGGCGACCCGACCTGCTGGAGTACACCGCCGTCCATCACGGCAATCCGATCGCCCATCGCCATCGCCTCCGTCTGGTCGTGGGTGACGTACACCGTCGTCACGTCAAGGTCGGCCTGTAGCTCCTGTAGCTCGGTCCGCATCTCTGAGCGGAGCTTGGCGTCGAGGTTGCTGAGCGGCTCGTCCATCAGGAACACAGACGGCTCTCGAACGATCGCCCGTCCAAGGGCCACGCGCTGCTGTTGCCCCCCGGAGAGTGCCTTCGGTTTCTCGTCGAGCAACTCGCGTATCCCGAGCATTTCGGCGACGTCCTCAACTTTCGCTTCGATCTCGTCGCCGGTCAGCTTCGTCGAGAGCTTCAGCCCGAAGCCGATGTTACCCCGGACGGTCATGTGCGGGTACAGCGCGTAGTTCTGGAACACCATGGCCACGTCCCGTTCGCTGGCCCGGTACTCCGTGACATCCTCGCCGTCGAACCGTATCGTCCCCGCCGTCGCGTCCTCAAGACCGGCGAGACAGCGGAGCGTCGTCGACTTCCCGCAGCCGGACGGCCCGACCAATACGAGGAACTCGCCGTGGTCGATATCGACGGAGAGGCTCTCCACGGCAACCACGTTCTCGGTTCCGGAGTCGTACACCTTGTCTAATTCCGTGATGTTGATTCCTGACATTGGTTACTCTTTGAGCGACCCCGCGAGGATGCCACTGACGAACTGTTTCTGTAGCACTAAGAACAACACGACCATTGGAACGATGGCAAGCGTCGCCGCCACCATGATCTGGTCGTAGTAAATCCGCTGGAACCCGGTCAGCTGCGCCAGTCCGATGGGGATGGTGTACATGTCTGCCGACTCGAGGATCACGAGCGGGTACAAGAACAGGTCCCACTGGAACAGGAACAGGATGATCGCCAGCGCGGCCAGCGACGACCGCATTGTCGGTAAGGCGATCCGATAGAATATCTGGAACTCCGTCGCACCGTCCATCCGGGCGGATTCGAGCAGCGCGTCCGGGATCGATTTCATGTTCTGCCGCATGAGGAAGATTCCGATGGGGTTGGCCGCCCACGGGAGGATGATCGCCCGGAAGGTGTTTGTCCAGTCCAGCTGTGCCATCAGCAGGAACAGCGGGATGACGAGCAGCTGGATCGGCAACACGAGCGTCGCCAAGATCGTATAGAAGATCGGTTCCTTGTACTTGAACTCGTACTTGGCGAACGCGAAACCACCCATCGAACACAACACGAGCGAGAGCAGCGTGTAGACGACGGCGATGAAGACGCTGTTCCGGATCGTACGGACGAAGTCGAGCCGCTCCTGTAGTGCCGCGAAGTTGTCGAGGAATGCGGTGCCGGGAATCAACCGCGGCGGGAACTGGAGGAACTGCTCCTGTGGGAGCGTCGCCGCCACCAGCATCCAGTACAGCGGTACCATCATCACCACAACCATCGTGATGACGAAGGCGTAGGTGAGGAACCGCCAGACCGCGTCCTTCCGGCGTTGATCGCGCATCAGTCCTCACCCCCGAGCTTGATCTGGATGATTGAGAAGATGCTAACGACCACCACGAACACGACCGTAAGCGCACTCGCATAGCCGAGGTTGAAGTTGACGAACGCCTGCCGGTAGATGTACTGGACGATCGTGATTGTCGCGTTCGTCGGGCCGCCGCCAGTGATGACGTACGGCTCGGCGAACAGCTTGAACGTCCCAATCGTCGACAACACGACGACGAATAGCAGCACCGGTTTAAGCTGCGGGAGCGTGACGTAGCGGAACTTCTCCCACCGGTTCGCTCCGTCGATCTCAGCCGCCTCGTACAGCTGCTGTGGGATCGTCTGGAGACCAGCGAGGAGGATAATCATATTGTACCCCGTCCACCGCCACGTCACCGCGGCGATGATCGTGTTCCGAGCCCAAAACTCACTGGTCAACCACGGTATCGGACCGAGCCCGACACCGGAGAGGACGTAGTTCAGGAATCCCAGCTGCTCGTTGAAAAGCAGCAGGAACACCGTCGAGTACGCGACGAGGTTCGCCGAGACCGGCAGCGCGATCGCGGTGCGGAACACTCCCTTGAGACGCATGAACGAGGCGTTCAGCGCGAGTGCGAGCGCAAGTGCAAGCCCAATCATAAGCGGGACCTGAACCGCGAGGATGTACGAGGTGTTGAACATCGACTGCCAGAACAGATCGTTGCCGAGCAGGCGGGCGTAGTTCCCGAGCCCGACGAAATTCAGCTGCGCGATCTGTGGAATCTCGACGTACAGCGGGCCGAGGTCGATCCAGAACAGCGATCCTTCGCCGACGCCCTGATACTCGAAGAACGACAGATACAGCGTGTAAAACACCGGGAAGGCGAGAAACAGCCCGAACAGTACGAAGAACGGTGCGATGAACAGGTACGCGACGCGCGGCAGCGCCGGCATCGCCGCCGTCAGATCCTGCCTGGCGAACCGCACTCTGTCCCATCCCGGTCGCGCCGCTCGTCTGAGCCGTCTCCCGACGCTCTGTATCCTCGCCCGGGCGCGTCGGCGGTACGTCTGCTCGACGCGGTCGTTTGTCTCGTCAGAAGTGGCCATTCGATCGGTCCCTCCGAGTTACGCGAGGTCCCGATCGGTGTTCTCGGCGACAGTCTCCGCGGCCGCCTGGACGGCTTCTTCGGGCGACTGCTCGCCGTTGATCATCCGCTGCAACTCGGTCTCGATGGCCTGTGACACCTCTGGCGTGTCCGCGGTAAACCGGTATCCGGGCGCGTCCTGTGCGACCTCAGCGAAGAGCGCTCGTGCGGGCTGACCGTCGTAGAAGTCCAGTTCCTTGTCGAAAACCGGGTCGTCGTAGGTGGTCTCCAGCGCCGGGAAGAGACCGTACTCGTCATACATCGCCAGCTGCATCTCCTTGGTCGCCAGCGAGAACTCCATGTAGTCCCACCCACGCGCATGGGCCTCGTCGGACACCTGGTCGGCGATCATAAGGTTGGAGCCGCCCCAGTTCGACGCGCGCGGCCCGCCCGACTCCAGCGCGGGGATCTTGAACACTCCCCAGTCGCCCGCGGTGTCGGGAAGCTCGGCCCGCAGAGTCCCTTCCATCCACGCCGCCGAGGGGAGCGAGGCGATCGTCGCGTCGCCGTAGGCGCTGAACCAGGCGGACGTCCATCCTTCAATGTTGGCCGCGATATCGGCGTCATAGATCTCCTTTATATTGCGGGCCACACGGAGCGACTTCTCGTTGTGGATGTTCACCTCGCCGCTCTCGAGGAAGGGCTCGCCGGACAGCTGGCGGAACTGATACCGCCAGACGCCGGAGAGGTCCCCCTCAGGGAGGTTGAGCATATACTGGTCATCCGGGAGCTTCTGGCCCTCCTCGATGAACTCCTCCCACGTCTCGATGCTGTCCGGGTCGATATCGTGTTCGTCGTACACCGACCGGCGGTAATACACCGCCGTGGGACCGGTGTCCCACGGGAGCGCGTAGATGTCGCCGTCGACGGTGAGGGCCTCCCACTTCCCGGAGACGAAGTCGTCCTGAACGCCCGCTTCCTCGATCTCGTCGGTGAGCGGCGCGACGGAGCCCGTGTCGATGAACGACGGGCCGTCGACGGACTCCAACATGGAGACCGCCGGCGCGCCGGAGCCCGAGAGCAGGTTCGTCTGGAGTCGGTCCTTCATCGCGGACCGACCGAACTCCTCGACGGCAACCGTCGCGTCGTTCTCGGACTCGTACTCCTCGGAGGTTATCATCAGCGCTCGCGCGGCAACATCCCACCCCCACACGTTGATCTCCGACGCCATGCCGTTGCCGCCGTCGCTCTCGTCGCTGCCGTCGCTCCCGTCACTGCCGTCGCTCCCGTCGCCGCCGTCTCCCCCACTTCCTGGGTCGCCGGTTCCGATACACCCTGCGAGTCCCGCGAGCCCCGCGAGTCCCGCGCCTTTCATGAGTCTACGTCGCCCGTATTGGGCGTAGTTTGGTTTGTTAGTCATGATCGAACCTGACTATCAGTCTCTTGCGTTACAGCTATATAAAATTACTGGGCATTTGTCCTAAAAACGGCTCAGAACCGCTTCATTTGTGTTTTCACGAGGTGAACAGAGGCGATATATATGCGTTTTTTCGAATTTGTTCCGTCCGAACCCAATAGTGTGAGCATAATGTAATTAATTTATAGACTACAACCATAATATAATACTCTTATCGGTGACTGTGTTCTCCTATACTAAACAAGTATTATACCGCTGTCTCTCATACCACTCTCAGAAACGATGGGAGATACGGACACCATCACTGTTCAGGCGACGGAGACGTCCATGCAGATCGTCGAGGAACTATACGACCGTGACGGCGCCGGAGTCACCGAGTTAGCCGACGCGATGGACGTCTCGAAAAGCGCGGTTCACAACCACCTCTCGACGCTCCGTACGCTCGGTTACGTGAAGAACACCAACGGGACCTACGAGCTCACCCATCGATTCCTGCGGATCGGGTTCGGGACGAGAGAACGCAATCCCGTCTATCAGGCGGCGCAAAGCGAGATACGAAAACTGGCGCGGAACACAAACGCGGTCGCGAACCTCGTGGTTCCGGAGAACGCGGACGCCGTCTATCTACATCGAATCGGCGCCCGAGACCACCCGATCTCGATCGGTGGGAGCGTCAAGCTCCATGCCGCCGCGGCCGGCAAGGCGATCCTCGCGTTCCGGTCGGCGGACGCGGTCGACGAGTACGTCGGCCGTCACGGCCTCGACCCGAAAACCGACCGGACAGTGACCGACCGGGCGACGCTCCGCTCCGAACTTCGGTCTATCAGGGACCGGAACATCGCGTTCGACCGCGGCGAACTCGACCCGGACTGGCAGTGCGCCGCCTCCCCCGTCGTCGTCGACGGCGACCCTGTGGGCGCGGTCAGCGTCTCCGGCCCGTCAGACGAGATGCAGGGGAAGCGGTTGGAGGAAGACACAGCCGGACTCGTCTCCAGCGCCGCGAAGACTATTGAACTCGAACTGTTGTGACGCGGCGCGACCGCGCTCAACACGGTTTAATTTAATACCCCTCCCCGAAAGATACTCGCCATGCGAACCGACCGACTCGACCGGATCACGGACAGCGGCGTGATCGCCATCCTCCGCGGCGTCGGCGTCGAAGAGGCCCCGGCGGTCGCCGACGCCGTCACCGACGGCGGCGTGACGGCCCTGGAGGTGACGGCGGACACGCCGGACGTGACGGCCGCGATCGAGGCGGTCGCCGAGCGCGTCGACGACGCCGCGGTCGGGGTCGGCACCGTCCTCGACGCGGAGACCGCCCGCGCGGCGCAGCTCGCCGGCGCCGAGTTCGTCGTGACGCCGACGGTGAACCGAGAGGTGATCCGGACCGCGAACCGGTACGGGACGCCGATCGCGGCCGGCGCGTACACGCCGACAGAGGCGATCGAGGCGTTCGAGGCCGGCGCGGACTTCGTGAAGGTGTTCCCGGCGAAGACCGGCGGTCCCGCCCACGTCGCAGCGCTCGGCGGGCCCCTCTCGCAGGTCCCGCTCGTCCCGACCGGCGGCGTGACGGCGGACGACGCCGGCGCGTACGTCGAGGCTGGCGCGGCGGCGGTCGGGGTCGGCGGCGCCATCGTCGATCACGACGCGATCGAGGCGGGGGCGTACGACCGGATCGCCGCGAACGCGCGGGCGGTGGTCGAGGCCGTGTCGGCCGCGCGGGAGTGAACCGGGTGGCTCCGACTCGACGAGGGGAGGTCCCGACCCGACACGCACATATGCCGCCGCGAACGTCGTTCGGGTATGCGTAAGTCCGGACGGGTGTTCCTCGCCGGCGTCGCGGCGGCGGGCGTCGCGGTCGGACTGTTGCTGTTGGTCGGGGCGCCGACCTCGCTGGTCCCGACCGGCGCGCTCGGCGCGGCGATCCCCGTGGCGCTGACGTACGCCGTGATGACAGCGGCCGACGACGACGCTCAGTAGTCGCCGAGCACGCCGAGCCGCCGCGCTCGGCGTGTCGCCAGCTGGAAGATGAGGTATCCTCCGGCGAGGTAGCCCCCGGCGACCGCGACGAGCAGCGCCAGGTCGGCGGGCGGGAACTCCCACAGTCGGGTCCCGTCGACCATCGCGCGCTGGAGCATCGCGCTGCCGTGCGCCAAGGGGAGGACGCGCGTCCACGGGAGATCGAAGACGGGCGCCGAGATCAGCCCGACGAACCCGAACTGGAGGAGGTTGAGCCAGTTGCCGATCCGCTTGTACAGCACCGTCACGCCGCCCGCGGCGAAGCCGAGCCCGAGGACCGAGACGATCGACAGCCCGGCGACGGCGACCACCGTCACCGGCGCGAGGCTGAGCCGCGTCCCGGTCGCGAGGAGCATCACGGCGAGGATCACCGCGCTCGTGAGGAAGGTGCGCACCACCTTCGCGACCCCCTTCAGCAGGGCGACGGGCGCGAAGCCGAACGGCGTGGTGATGTGGCGTTCGAGGGTCCCCCACTGCACTTCGCTGCCGATGTCGTTCGACACCGAGGAGTACGCGCCCACCGACAGCGTCCACAGGAAGTAGCCGACAACGATCCCCTCGATCGAGTCCGCCAGCGCCTGTCCGGCGAGCAGCTGCCCGCCGAGGAACAGCGCGGCGAAGAAGAACAGCGACACCACGATCCCGCCGATCGCGTTGGCCGGGTACCGCACGAAGATCAGGAACTCCCGATAGAGGACCGCCCGCGCCAAGTGGTAGTAGGTGGCCGGCCGGGGCTCGTCGTCCGGCCGCACTCCGTCGCCGGGTTCGGCCGCGGCCGCGCCGCCCGGATCCTCCGGCGGGCTCGTGTCCGCGCTCATCGCCGGTCACCCCCGGACGGGGCACCGAGGTCGCTCCCCGTGCGTTCGAGGAACACCTCTTCGAGGTCGGGCTGGACCGTGCGGATGTCCGAGACGGTGACGCCGGCCGCCCGCAGCGCGTCGGTCAGGTCGTACAGCCGGTCGCCGCCGGCCGCGACCGTCACCGCGGGCGGGCGCGCCTCGCGGTCGACGTCGAGGACCTCGAACGCCTCGCGGAGGCCCGCGACCGCCTCGGCGTCGAGGTCCGGGCTGGCCACGCGCACCGCGTCGCTCGCGGCCGCGCCGAGCAGCGCCTCCACGCTGTCGTCCGCCACGATCCGCCCGTTCGACAGCATGACGACGCGGTCGCACACCGCCTCGATCGTCGTCATGTCGTGGCTGCTGACGACGATGGTGAGCCCCTCCTCGACCGCCAGCCGGCGTAACTCGGCCCGGAGCGTCCGCGCGCTCTCTACGTCGAGCCCGAGCGTCGGCTCGTCGAGGAAGACCAGCTCCGCGCCGCCCGCCAGCACGCTCGCCAGCGACACCTTCTGTTTCATGCCGCGCGAGAGGTCCCGAACGGGCGTGTCCGCCTTGTCGGCCAGGTCGAGCCGGTCGAGCAGGCGGTCGTGACGCGCCGCCACGGAGTCGGGGTCGACTCCGCTGATCGTCGCGAAGTACCGGAGGTTCTCCCGGACCGTGAGCCGCCAGTAGTCGTTGCGCGCGCCCTCCAACATCGCGTCCACGTCGGCGTAAGCTGCGCGGCGGCCGTCGCCCACGTCGTTGCCGAACACCCGGACCGACCCCGCGTCGGGGACGACGATGCCCAGCGCGCACTTGATCAGCGTCGTCTTACCCGCGCCGTTCGGTCCGAGCAGCCCGACGACGGAGCCGCGCTCGACCGCGAGACTCACGTCGTCGACCGCCGTCACCGCGTCGTCGCCGTCGCCGAACCGCTTGGTGAGCCCCTCGACCGCGAGGGCGGGCGGGCCGGTCAGCCCGTCCGTCGACGCGTCGTCGTCCGCGCTCCGGGTCTCGTCGCGCTTGCGGGGACCATCGCTCGCGCTCGCCGCGCTCCGTGCCATTGATCCGGGGTACGAGCCGAGCGGGGATATATCCGCGCTCGCGCCCCAACGCGGACATGGACCTCGACCAGTTCGCGGCGGACGCCCCCGACGACGACGCGCCCGGCGACGCCCGCGTCTGCGTCGTCGCGACCCAGCCGGACACCTTCGAGCGCTGTCGCGCCGGCTTCTACCCCGCGCCGCGCTCGTACGACCGCACCCGCGCCGACTTCGCGTACATGGCCTTCTACCGGACCGAACCGGTGTCGGCGGTCACGCACTACGCCCGCGTCACGGCCCGCACCGAGCAGACCCGCGGTGAGCCCGGCCCGATGGACGAGGCCGACTGGAAGGCGCTCATCGACCCGTTTTCGGAGGAGCGCGTGGTCGTCGTCTTCGAGTTCGACGACCTCGTGCCGCTGGAGCGCCCGGTCGAGAACGACCTGAACGGCGTGCGCGGCGCGTGGTACTGCGCGGTCGACGACCTCCGCGAGGCCGGGACGCTGTCGGCGCTGCGCGAGCGGGCGGAGACCTGACCGGCCGGTCGTGATCACCGGCTCTACTGAGATACGCCGCGACGGCCGGGCGGACCCGCGAGACGGCACCTGAGCAGACCGAATTTTATTATCGACGAGACTCAGGGCGTTCACGATGCGGTACGGTGCCCTCCTCGCCCTCTGCGTGGTACTCGCGGGATGCGGCGGGTCGCTCGGACTCGGGTCGGCGCCGGCAGACGACGTCTGCCGCGGGGCCACGGGGGCCGAGACTCCCGAGTCGGTAGCCAACACTGCGCCTCCCGACGCCTCCCGGGTCGAGGTCCGAGGTGACGGAGACAGGCTCCCGGTGAACGCCACCGTGGTCTGGCTGCGCGTGCTCGACCTCCACGGACTGTCGCCCGCGGAGGTTCCCGCCCCTGTTGTCAGGGTCGCTCCGGCCAGCGAGCAGACCTTCTCGCAGACCGATCTGGACGGGAACATGGACCGCTTCGGCAACCTAATCGGGTTAAACGAGAACCAGAGTCGAGACGTGACGCTGACCAGCCCCGACGGCTACGTCGCTCCCCCGGATTTCACCGACGGTAATTACTCGAGAGTGAACGTGGGGATCGGCGGGGACGACCCCGTCGCTGACGTCGAGGCCACGCTCGCCCACGAGTACGTACACGTCGTCCAGATCGAGACCGATTTCTGTTTGACCGACGAGGAACTGACACAGGTTCAGGCGAACGTCTCACCGGGGATGTTCGCCGCCGTCCGCGAGGGGGCCGCAGAGTACGTCGCCGATGTCTACGCCGAGCGCTACCTGGAGGGGATCGATCTCAGGGCCGAGCGCCGGGCGGCCTACGAGCGGGCCAGACCGAACGCCTGGAAGCTGTCCAGGGCCGGCTACTATTACGGCTATCGCCACGTCGCGGCCCGCGCCGAGTCGCCGCGACAGCTGCCGGCCGTGTACGAGACGCCCCCGGAGACGACGGAGCAGCTCGTTCACGGGCTGCGACCCGACGAAGCGCCGCCGGTTCCCCTGTCAGTCCGAGCCGGAGAGAAGTGGCAATCCCGCGGGACCGTCGGTGAGCTCCGCCTCCAGGTCGCGCTGACGGAGGGGGTGGCAGAATCGAGCGCTGCCGAGGCCGCGGCGGGGTGGGGCAACGACACGCTCCTGCGGCGCGGTGACGACTACGTCTGGATCGTGCGGATGGACGACGCCGCGAACGCCTCCGATCTCGAAACGGCGCTGGAGTCCCACGTCGACGGGCTCGCGGCCGCCACCGATCCGATCGGCCGACCGTCGGACATCGCATACCGGGTCGTGCGGGTGGACGAGGAGACGCTGGGGCTCGTCGTCGGTGAGTCAACGACCGTCGAGAGCCTCCGTATTTCGGCTGAGGGCGAGGCGGTAAACGTCTCCACCGAGGCCGCGTAGCCGCCGGCCTCGGCGGCGGTTCGGTTTCGAGCGCGCCCCTCGACCGTGCGTCGCCTCAGTTCGTATTGAGGGTCGGGTCGAAGAGCGTCTCGACCCGGCAGTCGAAGTGTGCGGCGAGTTTGAACGCCAGTTCGAGCGAGGGGTCGTACCGCTCGCGCTCGATCGCGTTGATCGTCTGGCGGGACACGTCGACGGCGTCCGCGAGGTCGGCCTGGCTGAGACCGCGTTCCTCTCGGCGCTCCCTGACGCTGTTTTTCATCTGTATCGTAACCAGCCGTAGGTGAGCGCGAACAGTCCCGACTGGACCGCGATCGCCAGTAGCGCCCCGTCGAACGCCGGCGGCGGCGTGTACACGTCGATCTCCGAGAGGACCACCATCGTCGGCCAGAGCAGGATCATCCCCAAGGTGAAGACGGTCGCAGCGAGGGCTATCGCCCGGCGTTCGAGCGCGCGGTCGCGCTCGTCGAACAGGGGGACTGAGGTCCCCTGCCAGACCGCCAGAAAGCCGGCGAACCCCGCCCAGTACAGCGCGACTCCCACGACGGGGTACCCGACAGACTCAGCGGAAATAAACCCGAGGGTCCCGGCGAGGACGCTACCGGCCATCAGCCGGCGGTACCGGCGGATCCGGGCCTGTCTGGACGAGCCGCTCACGGCAGCAACCTCCGGACGCTCCAATACAGGCCCTGTGCGGCGTCTCGGAGGGCCCCGGTCAGCGACAGCCCCGCGTCGGGGTCCGCGGCGGGCTCAAACTCGGTCCAGAGAGCGGACGCCGTGACGCGGCACACCGCTCCCGTGTGGACCCGACGACCGTCGGCGTCGCCGACCCGGAGGAGCGTCGCGCCGTCGGTGGCCCCGACGACGCGATAGACGCCGGGGTCGTGATCGCCGTCAGTGGGGCGGTAGTGTGCGCCGACGTCCACGGTCAGCACCCCTGTGACGCCACGGTCCCGTCGTGATCGACCAGCTGTGAGAGGAGGGCCGGCAGCGCGATCCAGCACGCGGCCGAGACGGCGAACGCGACCACGAGGCCGTCGATCGGCCCGACGGCGAGCCGGTCTTCGAAGTGGACGAGAGGGGTGATGGCGACGCCGCCCACGAGCAGCTGGAGGTACCAGGGCAGCGCCTCCAGCGTCGCGTGGTCGCCGAGCCGCCGTTCGATGGCGAATCCGGCCGCGAGTACAGCCACGAACACGGCGATATTCGCGAGGAGTGCGGTGGCCATCAGCGCTCACTCCCGTCAACGGCGGTGGTTCCCTGTCGATGCGTTCGAGAGCGGAGATCGTCGTTCATTGGTGGTTTCCGGTAAATCGGCGGCGTCGTAAAGCGCTCTCGCTCTTATGTAGA